>JBJFHS010000333.1:0-7009 GCA_051893885.1 Eubacteriales bacterium | reverse complement strand
GCCCGCCGCGCTCTTTCTCGCCTGATTCAGATAGCTCTCATCGCCGGTGATTCTGTAAAGCATCACTCCCGAGACGATCATCGTTCCGGTGTTGTAGGAGTATTTCGCGCGGTCGACCGATCCTCCGTTTATTTTAATGTTGTCAAAATACGTGCCGTTCGTGTCGCAGAGCTTTGTCCACGTCCAGTCGTAGATTTTCGTCGCCCAGTCGAGGTAGTATTCATCCCCGGTATCCTCGTACAGCATACACGAGAGAACTGACGCAGGGCCGTTTGAGCAGGTGTTGCAGGAGTCGCCGCCCTCAATCCACCTGATTCCGCCGCTTGAGTTCACCCAACCGCTGTAGACATATTCCGCAAGAGTTTTCGCGCTCTCAAGATATTTTTCGTCGCCGAGAAGCCGGTACGCGCGGATGTATTCTATCACAATCCACTCGTTGTCGTCGTAATACCTGTCGCCGTTGTTGGTAGTCGACGAATAAACCAGCTTTACACCGGGCTTGCTTCCCTCATATCGCGGGAGGAATTTGTCGAGGAGCAGAACGTAGTATTCCCTCAGCTCCGCGTCGTCGGTGTTGCATTCGTAGAGCGCGCTTGTCGCCTCGAGCAGCACGGAAAACGGCCACAGGAATGAAATCTGCTTTTTTCCGAGGTATTCATATGCGATTCCCGTTCTCTCGTTGGTGATTTCGCTTCGTATTTTGTCGAGCAATGTCCGCGCGTATTCCTCGAGGTCGGTGGGGTAGTCCTCTTTTGAGAGAACCTTTTCCATCGTCTCAACGGCGGGTGTGAGCAGCTTTACAGGCTCGGTTTCGGCGGATTCGGTTTCGGTCGATTCCGCATCTGTTTCAGCAGATGTTTCAGCAGTTTCGGCGGTTTCTGATGATTCTGCAACGCTTTCCGTTTCCGCAACACCAGCTGAACATCCGAAAAGCATGGAGCAGGCGAGTGAGGCACATATGGCTTTCAATAAAATCTGTTTTTTCACAAAGTTCTCCAGGTTAATTAATTGTTACAATATAATTATACTCAAAAATTGCGTGAAATGGTGAATTATTCATTAATTATAAGGCAAATCCGCGATTTTTTAGTCAATTTCGGATTTTGTCAGCAGTCGAAAACAACGTACCCGCCGTAGGTTTTCGCGTTTTCCTCATCATACCTGAGCCAGCCGTCCTCTATCGCACTGTCGAACACGTTTCCGCGGCGGATTGTCCCCAGCTCGATTGCCGTTGAGTACGCCTGAGGAATTGATTCTATCTCCTCCGGCAGGTCATCAATTATCAGCCGTCTCGTCTCATCGAAGATATAACTGAAAATTTCCCTGATTTTTCCGCCGAGCTCCGTCAGTTCTTCACAGCTTTCGGGGCGGAGTTTTGATCCGTCGCGTATCACCACAAGATAAGGAGTCTATTCAATTCCGTTTTTCTTCATAAACCCGTATTCCACGAGGTTGTTGAGTAGAGCGGTGTCATCATTTCTGAGGCTGCCCGTGAGGTATCTCTCCATCGCGCAGGCTTCGTTATTTATAAATTCGGGATTTAAAAAACGAAGATCTTTATAACTGTACTTGAACATACCGAGTGTAATATTCTTCATAAAATTGCCCGTGGTGTGAAATCCGACAAAACCGGCACGTTGAATATCCGCATCCTCAAATCCGACAATCTCCCACCTGCCGCCGTCCGGTCTGTCTCTGAATTTGCAGAGCTTAGCTCCCTTCTCACTGAAAATGTCAAAAACATACATCAGCAGCGTCCATTTGGCTACCTCGCGGCTCACATAACCGCCGTAAACCTCATCGCCGTACTTTTCGATAAGGCAGTCGACGTAATCCTCGAGCAGCTTTGTCAGCTCCTTTTCGCGTGAGACACAGATTTCGTTTATTTTTGTTTGTACGTCAGCCGAAATGATTGCAAAATTGTCGCTGTATCTGCCGTCTTTTTTGACAAGGAATGTCTGGTCTGTCAAAAATTCAAGCTCGTTTTCCATATAAGGAAGCGCAATTCCGAGCTCAAGCGACAATTCCTCCGCTGTTTTTGGCTCTCCGTAAGCCTCAAGGAATATGTTTTTGTACATCAAATGGTTCAATACACTGAACGGCTGCCCTACTTTGCCATCCTCTCCGTTCATCGTAAACCACACTTCGTCGGGTTTATACGATCTTTTTCCGAATTCCCTCGCCATATCCATACCTTCCTTTAATTCTTTTCTGCTTTTCTGCAGCTTTGTTTTGACTGTACCGACAGGGAGAGAGAATTCGCGGGCAATCTCGGCCACACTTTTTTCCTCGAAATAATGCGCGATGAGAATTTTTCGGTAATCCGAGCGGATGAATGCGAGCTCGCGGCGGAGGAACGCCATGTCTTCGGCTAAGACAAGCTCCTCCTCGATATTTCCATCAGCGGCGAGAGAATCTGCGTATCCGTCCACGTCCTCCACATCGGAAGCGGGGCTGTAATACCGTTTTTTCGCCCACTTTTTGTATGTATTCGCCGCGACACGCCATACCCAATGTGAAAAATCCTCTATCTCACTGTTTCCCGAGAGCGACAGCAGCACCTGATATCCGATGTCACTGGCAAGCTCGTTTGCGTCGTTTTCGTTGCCCGTCTTTTTGAGCGAGTAGTAGAAAATCTTCGCGAGGTAGTTTTCTGTGTAGTCGTCGATATAATTCACGTCTCTCATCTCCCTTCATCAAATATGTGTCGGGAAGGTGCGGTCTGGATTTGAATAAGTCGGAAATTATTTTTCGGTCGGGAAAACAATTCCGTTCTGGCGTCTGACCTCGTCCATTATCTCAAGGGTAAGGCGCGTGTATCCGCTGAACTTCTCCTGTGACAGCTCCCCGCCGATGATTTTTACGAAATCCGCGACCTCGTAAATCATGTTGCTCTCGCGCGGGTCTGACTTGAAGCGGTCCGAGACAAGGATTTTTTCCTCTCCGCCGCGCATTTTCACCGAAACCGACTCCATCATCGACAGCTTTCCGAGATTTACATATCCGTCCTCGCCCGTGATAACCGACGGCTGCGCGGAATCCGTAATTTTTGAGTAAACAACCTCAGCCTGAAAATCCCCGTAATCGAGGAAAATCGAGCCCATGCCCTCCATTCCGTTGTGCAGCTTTACGGATTTAGAGTAAATTCCGCGCGGCCTGCCGAAAAGTATGACGCACACCTCGATCGCGTAGACTCCGATGTCCATGATCGCAGCGTTTCCAAGCTCCGGATTAAAGGCGTTGAGTATCTCTCCCGCTTTGAATTTGTCGTACCTCGAAGAATACTGACAAAAGTCGAACACAGCGCGGCGTATCGTTCCTATCTCACTCATCGCGTTTTCGGCGGTTCTGAGCGCGGGGTCGTGTGCGGGACGCATTGCCTCGATGACTTTGACGCCGTTTTTCTTCGCGGTCTCTAAAATTTTGTCAAACTGTTCAAGGTTCAGCGCCGCCGGTTTTTCGAGCAGGACGTGTTTACCGCTCTCAGCCGCACGAATCGCGTAGTCGAAGTGGAGAAAATTCGGGCTTGCAATGTACACCGCGTCGATGTCGGAATTCAAAAATCCGTCAGGGTCGGTGTAAACGTTGGGTATGGAGTGCTTTTTGGCAAACTCCCCGCCCTTTTCTTCCGTCCGCGAATACACCGCGTGATTTACAATCCCATCCGTTATCTCGACCGCGTCGCAGAGCCAGTCAGAGACAAAATTTGTTCCGATTATTCCGAGTCTGATATCCTTCATTTTGTTTTCTTCCTTAAATATTAAAAATTTATTGATTCATCTTACTTTCAGTATATCACAGCGCCGTGGTTCAGTCAAGAAAAAAAAAGAGATACCCCAATGTGGGATATCCCTTAAAAAATTATACCGGCACCGCTGCACCCTGAAGATACTTGATGTCCTCATAGTCGCAGAAGGTGTTGATTATGGTTTTACGTGTGACAATTCCGATGAAGTAGCCTCTGTCGTCGACAACCGGTATGAAATTCTGATTTTCAGCCTTCTCGATCAAGGTTTCCATCGACACATTTACATTCACAGCGGGGTTTCGGTCCGGGTTCATGATTTCGCTGATCCTGTAATTCTCGCATTTTTTTATTCCGTCAATTTTGTCTGCCTTGTCGATGATATGCCACAGAAAATCCCCTTCGCTGACACATCCGCGGTATTCGCCCTCCTTCGATATCACGGGAATCGCGGTGTATCCGTGTGCGCGCATTTTTTCGAGTCCCTGACGAAGCGTATATGTATCGACAAGGTACTCGACTTCGCTTTTCGGCTTCAACAGCATCAGTACGTTCATAAATTTGATGCCTCCGTATCTGGAATTTACTGTCTTTATTATATCAGACAATTGTGATGATTTTATTAACGTTATATAAATTCTGAATGGTATAAAATGAAATTTTGTGTAGATTAATTTCGATTGTGAACAGTAATTCATATTTTGTTTTCATATAAGTCAAATTTTCCGGATACAAAAAGCGACCCGGAGGTTTTTTTCCGAGCCGCATATTTTTTCAGTTCTTTACAGTGACGTCGAGGTGGTTGTACGGAATTTCAATCTCGAACTTGTCGAAGGCCTTCTTTACATCCTCCCACATATCGAAGTAAACCGTCCAGTAGTTCTCTGCGCCGCACCATACTCTGAGCTTGAGGGCAATCGCGCTTTCTCCGTGTCCGCTGACAAAAACCTCGGGAGCCGGATCCTTTGAAACGAGGTCGTTCATCGCAGCTGTCGCAAGGAGCACCTTTCTCGCAAGGTCTATATCTGTAGAGTAAGCAACATTGAAGTCGAAGTCAATTCTGCGCACTGCCTCGGTGGAGAGGTTGTTTATCGTGCTGTTTGCGAGTGTCGAGTTGGGGACTGAGATATCATGGTTGTCGGGAGTTGTGATTTTGGTGTAATAAATGCCGATGTCCTTTACAACACCGCTTATGTCGCCGGAAATAACGAAATCCCCGACGCGGAACGGACGTGTGAACATGATAACCAGACCGCTTGCGATGTTCGACAGCCCTCCCTGAAGCGCAAGACCTATTGCTATACCGCATGAGCCGAGAACCGCAACTATAGAAGCCTCAGGTACGCCGAGGACGACTACAGCCGTGATTACAACGAGGAGCTTGAGGGTGACGCCGACAAAGTTGGTCATAAAGGAGCGCGCGTTGTCGTCTGCTTTCGAGAAAATTTTCATCTTCATGACGCCTTTAAGCAGCGCCTTGACGAGTGCGAACCCGACAATTATAATGACAACCGCAAACAGCAGTCTCAGCACAAATCCGGTCAGGTAGTTGTTGACAAAATTCATAAGCCATTCAGCCATATTTTTCTCTCCTTAATATAATGTAATTTAATAAACAGTATTTATTTTTCTCTCGGATGGCGCATTTTCAGCCGTTTTGCTTCATCGGCGCGGTCTGTTGACTCAAGGAACGCGCAGTATTCGCCGAGATGTCCTCTTGTGTGATACGGTCCGCCCTCTCTGAGCACAGTCTGCATCGGGTCTGTGGGCTGTGGCGAGCTCATCATGCAGTCGTCGAACCAGTCGAGGAGCATATGCGCTGCCCTGTCGCAGATTTCGGGATTTTCGGCTGCGGCGTTGTGCTGTTCGTGGAAATCTTCCTTTACGTTGAACAGCATCTCACGCGGGAAGTTGTGGTATCCGTCGTGGTATGTCCTCATGTAAATCCAGTCGCCGAAACGGACGCTTCTCTGGCACACGTGGGCCATCTGGGACAGCACAAGGTATTCCCTCGGACTTGGAGTTCCGTCGAGGACAGTCTGCGCATAGCTCTCGCCGTCCCAGCACTCCGCCTTTTTGAGTCCGAGCAAATCTGCAACGGTCGGGCAGAGATCGATGTTGTACTTCAGCGTGCCGTCGGAAATACCGCTCATTCCGCCTTTCCACTTTATGATCATCGGAATCCGGCAGGTTATGTTGTCCGCGGTGGAGTGCTCGGAATAGCTGTTGAGCTCCCCGATGTTCTCCCCGTGGTCGGCGGTGATGATGAACGAAACGTCGTCGTATATGCCCTCATCCCTCAGCGCGTCAAGAATTTTTCCGATGTGCATATCCATGTACGCGATTCCGCAGTCGTATCCGTCGATGAGCGTGCGGTAGTCGTCCATGTTTCTGACCTCCATCGGCTGGCGCGGGTAGTCCGGGAGAGGTGTGTTCGTGTACATTCCGATTTCACGTACTCCGTGAGGTGAGGCTTCCTTTCGCTGTGCGTCGATGATTTCCTGCGTCATCCACGTGTGGGAGAGGAAATCGTCCCCTTCAAACGGGTTTCCGAATTCCGCCGGTGTTCTGTAGGTCGTGTGTGCGTCCCACATATTGACGTGCAGAAGCCAGTTGTCGCGCTTGCCGTTTTTCTTAATCCATTCGACCGCGATCGGAGAAACCTGGTCAGCGCGCTCTCCGCCTCCTCCGCCGACATTGTGAATTTCGTTGAATCCGCCGTAGAACCAGTACGAGGAGTGACGTTCCGCAAATGTAGAGATGCTTGCCGTGTACAATCCCGCCCGTCTGAACTGGTGGAACAGGTTGGTGGCGGCGAAATTTGTGCGGAAATCCCGGGCTTCACCTTCGACAAACTGGTCTCCCGCAGTTCCGCCGTGACCTACCGCGCCGTTGTGTATGCCGAACATACCGCTCGAAAGTGCGCTTCTCGATGGCAGGCACGGTGCGTCGGAGCAGTAATAGTTGTCAAAACGCACACCCTCACGCGCAATCGAGTCGATATTTGGAGAGGTGTTTCTGAAATAGCCGTAGCAGCCGAGGTGGTCGGGGCGCAGAGTATCGAGGTCCAAAAATACTATTCTCATCCGTCGTGTTCCTTTCGCTTGAAATTTTATATTTATCTAATTATACTAAATTGCACAGCGGAATTCAATGGCGTGATGAGAAATATTTTATTAAATCAGTTGTTTTTCTGTCTGAGCTCGACGCGGCGGATTTTTCCGCTTATGGTTTTGGGAAGCTCGGGCAGGAATTCTACAATAC
>JBJFHS010000332.1:0-7011 GCA_051893885.1 Eubacteriales bacterium | reverse complement strand
ACTATAGTTTTAATGCTCGACTGGAGACTTTTTATAATCCTGTTTGCGATTTTTGTAATTCTCGTCGCAGGAACAAAATATATCTCCGCCGGCAGCGTAATCTGCGCAATGCTGTATCCGCTTATCCTCAACCGAATGAACGACACAGGACTGAGACTTATTGAATTTATCGCGCTCGCCATAATGCTCATCGTAGTTATCAAGCATAAGGACAACATAAAGCGGATTTTCAACGGAACAGAGAGCAAGTTCCAGATTAAAAAAAGCAAAGCCGCCGACGCAGATAATAAGGACTGATACAATGCGCGACGAAAAGACAGTTAATTTTGCCTCACTTATCGAAAAAAGCGCAGAAGCGGGAACTCTCGTCAGCGTCGTATTCCACTCTCCCGAGAAAGGTGAGCGGCTTAAAGCGAAGGGGAAAATCAAATCCGTCGGGGGCAAAGCAGTTCTGCAGATCGAAACCTCGCTCACAGAGGGCAGGGTATCACAGGAAAACATCGCACTCGACGAAATTATGTCACGGGTTCCGGAATTTTTCGACACTTATAAAAAAGCCGACCTGACCGACAAAAGCGGAAGTGCGGCTCTGATGATATCGAAAAAAGGCGCGGTGACGCTCATCAAAAAGGGAAAAATCGGCGAAAAAATGCAGGATAACGAATTCGGTATCTCCGAAAACAACAGAATCAAAAATCACCTGCTGACGGGCGGGGAAAAATTCCTGTACGAGCTCGGCATTTCGGACGAAAACGGGCGCGTTCACGACAAAAAACAGTCGAAATTCCGCCAGATATGCCGGTTTTCCGAGTACATAGCCGACGCCGAAAAAAAGCTGAAGCGGGACGGTGAGATATACGTCTGCGATTTGTGCTGCGGAAAAAGCTACCTCAGCTTCGCGGCGTACCACGTCCTGACCGAGCTGTGCGGCAGAAAAGTCAGAATGACCTGCGTCGATCTGAAAAAATCCGTGATGGACTACTGCGCGGATATCGCAAAGCGGTGCGGAATGGTGGGAATGGAGTTTCTCTGCATGAACATCGGGGATTTTCACCCTGACAGAGAGGTTGACCTCGTGATTTCGCTTCATGCCTGCGATACGGCGACGGATATTGTCCTCGATTTCGCTGCGGAAAACAGAGCCGACGCGATTTTATCCACGCCGTGCTGCCATCATCAGCTGAACAGTGAAATGGACTGCCCGACTCTCGATTTTATCGCACAGTATTCTCTGCTGAAGCAAAAGCTGGCAACCGCGGCAACCGATGCGCTGAGGCTTTTAAAACTCGAGGCTGAGGGCTACAGAACCGACGCAACCGAGCTGATAGACCCCGAGGACACCCCGAAAAATATCATGCTGCGCGGATTCAGACGCAAAAATTACGACAGAAACTCCGCCGAAGCCATTGAAAAGCGCGAAAAATACCGCCGCGCTTATGCCTTTATGTACGGACACGATCCGGAAATTCATTAACGCTTTAAATAATTTCAGATAAATTTTATCAGGAAAAAGGTGGTAAAAATGGAAACAAATGAACTGCTGATACAGATCGGCAGAACCGACATTTCCGCAGACGAACGTCTTGAAGCGCTCGAGCAGATCAAGAAAAAAATCGACTCGGGCGAAATCGAGACACCCCAGCGCGGAATTTTTGTGAACAATCACATCCACACAAGCTATTCGTTCTCGCCGTACACCCCGACCTCCGCGCTGTTCTATGCGTGGAAAGCCGGACTGAGAACCGCGGGAATCATGGACCACGACAGCGTCGGAGGAATGAAGGAGTTTATCCGCGCCGGCGAAATTCTCTCAATGCCGATAACCTGCGGATTTGAGTGCAGGGTCAATGTCGAAGGCACGCCGCTTGTTGGCAAAAAAGTGAACAATCCCGACCAGAATTCCTGCGCTTACCTCGCGATGCACGGAATCCCGCATCAGAACATCGAAAAGGCTGAAGAGGTTCTCGCACCGCTTCGTGAAAAGAGAAACGAGCGCAACCGCAAAATGTGCAAAAAAATAACATCGCTCACTGAGGAGTTCGGCATCACGCTCGACTTTGACAGCGACGTTTATCCCCTATCGATGGCACATGAGGGCGGAAGCGTGACCGAGCGTCATATCTGCTACGGACTCACCAAAAAAATCACAGCGAGATATCCCGACAGAGCGGAGGCGTGTGATTTCATTGACAGGCTGTGCGGAAAGAAAATGCCCGAAAAGACCAGACAGAAGCTCATCACCGCGCCCGATAATTTCTACGAATACGATATTCTCGGCGTGCTCAAGAGCAGTCTGGTCGAAAAATTCTACGTTGACGCGACCGACGAGTGCATGAACATCCGCGATTTTACCGCTCTTGCGAAAAAACTGGGCGCAATTTCAGCTTACGCATACCTCGGAGACGTCGGCGAATCACCCACGGGAGACAAAAAGGCACAGAAATTCGAGGACGACTACCTCCCGTCACTGTTTGAAACTCTGAAGGACTGCGGTTTCTCCGCCGTTACATATATGCCCTCCCGCAACACGGAAGAACAGCTCACCCGCGTGATGAACTACTGTGCCGAAAACGGTCTGTTCCAGATTTCCGGTGAGGACATCAACTCCCCGCGCCAGTCGTTTATCTGTGAAGCACTTACAAAATATCCGCATCTCATGACAGCTACATATGCCCTGATAGGACACGAAAAAGCCGCGACCGAGGATATTAAAAACGCGATGTTCTCCGCCGAAACCGCCGCGAAATACCCCGAGCTCGAGAACAGAATCAAAGTCTACGCCGAGATCGGCATGAACTGACATATAATGCAATACTAACCGAAAGGACCAAAATAAAATGTGTGTAAAAACTCTCGTTGAATTTTCCAACAGATACGGTAAAAACCCCGAATATGTCCTCGCCGGCGGTGGAAATACCTCGTACAAAACCGCCGACACACTCTACGTCAAGGGCAGCGGAACCTCCCTCGCAAAAATAACCGAGGAGGGATTCGTCAAAATGGACAGAGCCGCTCTCGACGCCATCTGGAACAAAAAATATTCCGCTGATTCCGCTGAGAGAGAGGCTGAGGTTCTCGCAGATATGATGGGTGCGAAGATGAAAGGCGAGGAGGCAAAGCGTCCGTCCGTCGAAACACTCCTTCACAATCTCTTCCCGCAGAAATATGTGCTCCACGTTCATCCGTGCGCTGTTAACGCCCTCACCTGCTCAGTCGGAGGCAAGGAAGAGGCGAAAAAGCTCATTCCCGAGGCTGTATGGGTTGACGAATGCGAGCCCGGCTACATACTTGCTTCAAACTGCCGCGCAAAAATGGCTGAATACAAGAGCGAAACCGGACGCGACGCATCAGTCGTACTTCTCCAGAACCACGGCATCTTCTTCGCTGCTGATACCGGTGAGGAGCTTGACACTCTCGTCAGCCGCGTAATGGGCACGATCAAGGCAAAAACCGGCGATTATCCGGACTTCACTCCCGTTGATGAAGCAGAGAGAAACACCGCCGCAGCCGAGATAGCTCCGCTTGTCAGAATGGCATACGATGCTGACGGAAAGGCGTTCGTAAAGTTTACCGCCAACAAAACGGTACTCTCGTTTGCCGAATCAAAAGAAGCGTTCGAGGTTCTGAAGCAGCCTCTTTCTCCCGACCACATCGTGTACTGCAAGGCTGAGCCGCTGTTCATCGAGGATTTCTCTGCCGAAGCGGTAAAAGCAGCGGTTGACGAAATTGAAGCGCGCCGCGGATTCAAGCCGAAGGTAGTTTTCGCAAAAGGCGTCGGTATGTTCACGGTCGGAAAAACACTCAAGGAAGCCGAAACCGCAGCTGAGGTGTGGACCGACGCGATGAAGATAACGGTTATGTCTTCCGCATTCGGCGGCGTGCGCCATATGGCTCCGAAAATGGTTGATTTCATCGTCAACTGGGAAGTCGAGAGCTACAGAGCGAAGGTAAGTCTCGCATCCGGCAGCGCAAAGAAATTGGCAGGCAAAATCGCCATCGTCACGGGAAGCGCTCAGGGCTTCGGAGCCGGAATCGCAGGTTATCTCGCAGACGAAGGCGCGGCTGTTGTTATCGCAGACATGAACTTCGACGGCGCAAAGGCTACCGCTGAAAAGCTCGGCGCTGATTACGGTGTTCCGACTCTCGCTGTTGCCGCCAACGTATCCGACGAGGACAGCGTCAGAGAGATGATCGAAAAAACCGTACTCGCATTCGGCGGTCTCGACATTTTCGTAAACAACGCGGGAATTGTGCGCGCCGGCTCTCTCGAGGAAATGACAAAGAAAAACTTCGAGCTCGTCGCGGCAGTCAACTATACCGCATACTTCCTCTGTGCTAAATATGCCTCCGCGGTCATGAAGAAGCAGAGAGCGGTATCTCCCGAATACATGAGCGATATCATCGAGATAAACTCAAAATCCGGCCTCTCCGGCTCAAACAAGAACTTTGCATATGCGGGAAGCAAATTCGGCGGAATCGGTCTCACACAGTCATTTGCGCTTGAGCTTGCACCGTACGGCGTAAAGGTCAACGCTGTCTGCCCGGGCAACTTCCTCGACGGTCCGCTGTGGTCAGACCCCGAAAAAGGACTTTTTGTACAGTATCTCAAAGCCGGCAAGGTACCCGGTGCGAAAACCGTTGCTGACGTCCGCGCATTCTATGAGGCAAAGGTTCCGCTCGGAAGAGGATGCCGCATAGAAGACGTCGCAAAGGCAGTTCTCTATATAATTGACCAGAAGTACGAGACCGGTCAGGCTGTTCCCGTAACCGGCGGTCAGGAAATGCTTAAATAAGTTAAAATAAAGATAATTTGTATAAAAATTGTTGCCATTTCTTGTCTGAAATGCAGATTGACAAATATAGTTATAAAATGTATAATATTAATTAGTTATATAATACAAAATTATTACATTTGTAGCTAAAAGGAGATTTGTTATGAGAGGCAGAAGAAAAACTGTTAAAATATCAGAAGCTGAGTGGAGCATCATGAAGGTGCTGTGGGAAGGCTGCGAAAAGAACAACCGCGGCATGACTCTGGGCGAGATTGTACAGAATCTCACTGACACAACCGGCTGGAGCAACACTACCATACGCACCCTTATAATCAGACTTGCGGAAAAGGGCGCCGTTGAGATTGACAAGACTACCGGAGTTTACAAATACACCCCCAAAACAACAAGAAGCGACTGCGAAAAATGCGAAGTTGACTCCTTTGTTGAGAGAGTGTTTGACAATTCCGCATACAACCTTATGGCGTCTCTTGTCCGCGGCGGAAAACTCAGCGTAAAGGAAAAGAAGGATATAATCAATATCCTTAACGAAATCAACGACTGAAGCCGACAAAGGTGATTGAAATGACGGAATTTCTAATCCTGCTGCTGATGCAGGTTACTATATTCTCTTCGATCACAGCTTTAATAATAATAGCCGTAAAACAGATTTTTAAATGCAGAATTCCGCCGCGGCTCGGAATGATAATGTGGATAGTTCTGCTCGCCCGACTGATCTGCCCGATTTTTCCGGAGAGCAGGGTGTCGATTTACAATTTTATTCCCGTCGGACGCGAAATTATGTACTCGCTGACAAATGATGTAGGCGACGAAATTATTGAGCGTGAGGAGAAAAAAACTCAAGCGGAAAACCCATATGTTATTGTCAGCACGGATAAATCTGAGTCGTATGAAGAAGCCGAAGTTGATACGGATGCGCGTGAAAACACAGGAGCTTATAAAAATTCGGATTCACCCGTTACAATAGGGGAGTATATCATCAATGACGCCGGAGAAGAGGCCGATCAGAAAGCGGCTATGCTCAACTCGGTTATATTGATCGTGTACATCTCCGGAATCGTGATATGCCTCTGCGTAAGTATTTTCGCTTACCGTCACGCAAAAAAACGCGCGCTTTCCAAATCATTTTTGTGTGATGATGAAAAAATACTTGACGTGTACCTTAAAATCTCGCGCAGGCTCGGAATAAAAGAGGACAAACTTCCTCCGCTCAGAACCGGAATGACGTCAATGCTCGCCGGCTGCATCTCTCCCGCCGTAATTTATCGTGACGGTATGGATGAAAAGGAAGCCTCGTTCGTTCTTGCACATGAGCTCAGCCATTACAGGTACGGAGACAACCCGATTTTATTGATTTCTACATTTGTGGCCTGTTTTTTCTGGTATAATCCGCTTATCTGGATAGTGCGAAAGATTCTGCGCGAGGACGTTGAAGTTCTTTGCGATTCACGTACAATCGAGTATTTCAATCTTTCCTCTACCGAATACGCGAAGATAATATGCAGAAATTCGATTTTCAACGAACGGTCTGCCAATTCAGCCATCGAAGCCGGATGCCATATGTCTGCGACCGGACGAAGCCTGAAAAACCGCCTTCGCACAATATCGCACAACAAAAACAAAAAATTTTTGCCGAAAGCGGCGTCGGGATTTATGTGCGTGGTCATTATCGCGATCTGCCTGACAAACCCGATCATTTCGCAGAACAGCGATTTTTCCGAGTATATCGAGAATTTTTCCGAGGTTTCGGGAATAGACGAACGGGTTCTTCAGCTTGAGTCAAACACCACCGTTTCGACTTATCTCGGCAATATCAGCCTGCTGCTGGAGGAAAAATTCGCACCCGAATACAAGCGTAAGATCGGAAACGGCAGCCTTGAAAAATTCAAGAGAATCGTCTCCGAGCTCGATTATATCGACAGCGGGACGGCGTCAGAGGTTCAGCGGCTGATAACAGACGAGGTTCTGACAAACAAAAGCTGCGCACTGATAAACGACTGCGTTGCGGCAATTCTTGCTGAGGGTGAGTTCGGCGGAAAAACGCTCACACTTCTTCCCGAGTATATCACCGTCGCGGATATGGAATCCATTCTCTCCAATCTAACCGAGGCTGAGGGAGAGGCAGTGATGAAGTGGTACAACAAGGGTGTGAGCGGCGCGAAGGTTGAATTTGACCGATGCTACACCCCGGCAATGATGGAACTGATTTTAGAGCGCATCA
>JBJFHS010000331.1:0-1795 GCA_051893885.1 Eubacteriales bacterium | reverse complement strand
CATGCAGGCGCACTGCCGCGACATCAAAAAGAGATATCCGAACGCCAAAACCGTGTTCATCGGTCCCTGCGTCGCGAAAAAGGACGAGGCTGAGTATTACGAGGGAATCGTCGACGCTGTCCTCACCTTCGAGGAGCTGACAAAATGGCTTGAAGCCGAAAACATTGAGCTGAAAAAAGAGTGCGTGAAAAACAACGAAAGCCGCGCGAGATTCTTCCCGACAACCGGTGGAATTCTCAAAACAATGGCGCAGAACGAGCCCGGATACACCTACCTCGCGATTGACGGGGTGGAGAACTGCATCTCCGCACTCAAGGACATCGAAAGCGGAAACCTCCACAACTGCTTTATCGAAATGTCCGCGTGCGTCGGAAGCTGTGTCGGCGGCCCCGTAATGGAAAAATACCACCGTTCACCCATCAAGGATTATGTTTCCGTCGCAGAGTTTGCCGGCGAAAAGGACTTCCCGGTGGACCAGCCCGACGAAATTCAGCTCAGAAAGAACTTTACTTATATCGAACGCCGCTCACCCATGCCCACGGAGTCCGAAATCAAGGATATCCTCCGCCAGATGGGCAAGATGAAGCCGTCTGACGAGCTCAACTGCGGCTCCTGCGGCTACGACACCTGCCGTGAAAAAGCTATCGCAATCTATCAGGACAAGGCGGAGATTTCAATGTGCCTGCCTTACCTCAAGGACAGAGCCGAGAGCTTCTCTGACAATATCGTGAATAACACACCGAACGGCCTCATCGTCCTCAACGAAAAGCTGGAGGTTCAGCAGATCAACAACGCGGCGCGCAAGATTATGAATATCCGCTCGGCATCGGACGTGCTCGGAGACCTTGTGGTGCGTATTCTCGACCCGAAGGTGTTCCTCGACGTGCTGAATACCGGACGTGACGTGCGTGACCAGAGAGTCTACCTCGCGGAATACAAAAAATACGTCGAGCAGACCGTTATTTACGACAGGGAATACCGCGTTCTTATCTGCATCATGCGCGACGTCACCGATGAGGAAAGCGAACGCGAAAAGAAAGAAAATATCAGCCGCCAGACAGTCGAAATCGCTGACAAGGTCGTCGACAAGCAGATGCGCATAGTTCAGGAAATCGCATCGCTTCTCGGAGAAACCGCGGCTGAGACAAAAATTGCCCTTACCAAACTGAAGGAGTCGATTTCAGATGAATGATTTATGTGCTGATATCGGTTATAAAAGCATCAATCATTACGGCGAACAGCTCTGCGGCGACCACGTCGATATCGTTGAACAGAACGAAAACTCTACAGTTATAGTGCTGGCGGACGGACTCGGAAGCGGTGTCAAGGCGAGCATACTCTCAACGCTCACGTCAAAAATCATCTCGACAATGATGGCGGAGGGACTTTCGCTTGAGGACTGCGTTGCAACAATCGCGGCTACACTTCCGATCTGTTCGGTGAGAGGCGCGGCGTACTCCACATTTACTATCATTCACCTGATAGACAACGCCTATGCCGAGCTGATCCAGTACGATAACCCGCATATAATATTGATACGCGACTGTGCCAACTACGACTACCCTATGACGGAAATGAATATCGGCGGCAAAAAGATATACAAATCACAGATAAAGCTCTGCGAAAACGATATCTTTATCTCGATGAGTGACGGATGCCCGCACGCCGGAATAGGGCTGGCGTATAACTTCGGCTGGAAGAGAGAGGACATCATATCATTTATGGAGTCTATCGCCCACGTCGGATATACCGCTAAGACACTTTCGACAATACTGATAGAGGAATGCAATAAGCT
>JBJFHS010000330.1:0-7047 GCA_051893885.1 Eubacteriales bacterium | reverse complement strand
CGTATAATGCCAAATCATCGGACTCTGTGATGCAGTCCTACATCGGTGAGGAAAATTTCGGCGCGTATTACGATATGGATTATTCTACCGAAGAGTCTCCTGCATCCGCCGGTACGTCAGTTTCAACCGGAGTTTCGGCTGAAAATGACCTTTCATCGCGCAAAATCATCAAAAATGCGAGAATCAGCTTTCAGACACAGATTTACGATGAATTTCTGAACGCGCTTTCAAACTGCATTGCCTCTTACGGAGGATATATCGAGTCCGCTGAATCTTACGGCAACACGCTTTATTCGCAGCACTCATCGAGAAATTCATATATTACAGCCCGAATTCCCGCTCAGAATTACGATGCGTTCATGTCGGATGCCAGCGATATGGGAACTCTGACATACCGCTCCGAGAGCTCAAATGATGTTACAATGTCATATGTGGACACGGAAAGCCACATAAAAGCCCTTGAAACGGAATATGAGGCTTTGATTACACTCCTCGACAAGGCACAGTCGCTCGACGATGTAATACAGCTCCAGTCGCGCCTGACCGAGGTAAACTACCAGCTCGACTCATATAAATCGCAGCTGCGCACATACGACGACTTAATATCATACTGCACAATAAATATAGATGTAAACGAGGTCTACCGCGAAATTCAGCCGGAGAGCACAATGACCTTCGGCGAGAGAATTATGAACGGTCTTGAAGAAACATTTATAGATATCGGTGACGACATTTCGGAGTTAACGGTCTGGTTCATCACTTCGCTTCCGTATATCGTAATCTGGGCAGCCGTTATAGTTCTGGCAGTTTTCATAATCAAATCGGTTGTGAAAAGGGTAAAACATAAAAACGAGGAAAAAAGAATAAACAGTATAATTAATCAGATAAATGAAAACAGCGAGAATAATAAAGACAATAATTAAGTTCGCATTGATTTTACTCCTGCTTTTAATCATTGCCTCCATTATATGCAACTTATTTATGTATATGAAAGTAAATGACAGAATATACAAAACGGACAAATTGAATTTTGAAGGCGCCGACTGTATTCTTGTCCTCGGAGCGGGTGTAAGGGAGGATGGTCAGCCAAGCAATATGCTCGAGGACAGACTGAAAACAGCGGTTGAGCTCTACAACAACGGACTTGCGCCGAAAATACTGATGAGCGGGGACCACGGGCGTAAAGAATACGATGAAGTCGGATGCATGAAGGCATATGCGCTCAACTGCGGAGTCAATGAAGACGATATCTTTCTCGACCACGCGGGATTTTCAACTTATGAATCACTCTACCGCGCAAAAGAGATTTTCGGAGCTGAAAAAATTATCATAGTTACGCAGGAATATCACTTGTACCGCGCACTGTATATAGCGGATTCTTTTGGAATTGAAGCGGTTGGGGTATCGGCAGATCTCAGAAATTATATAGGGCAGAGTCTTCGCGAAACACGTGAGATTGCTGCGCGAGTCAAGGATTTCATCTATACTTTATTCAAGCCGGAACCGACATATCTCGGCGAAAAAATCTCGCTTACCGGAAGCGGCAGAGTTACAGAAGCATAAAAAATATCTCCCGAAGCTGATTTTGTACAGCCAAGGGAGATATTTTTGTCATTTTACATCAATTTTCAGCATTTCGCTGTTTTTGATAATTCCGGAGGAAAGCATTACAAGCACTGCGTCAGCCTCTTTTTCATCACAGAATTTCATCGCGTTGTTAAGTGTGATATATCGGAAATCCACGGCAATTATTCTGCTGAAAAATGCCGACATCAGCGGTATCATGCTGCTTCCGTACGAATCGCGAATGACCACAAGCGTTGCGGCGTTGACTGCCGAGTCGTTTTCGATAAACATAAGCGGCACAGATCCTCCGAGAAAGATATCGTACATATCAACGCTCGATTCAGCCTTTTCTGTAGTGTATAGCCTGTCGCATTCACCGCCGATCGATGTTACCTTCACCGAGCCCGTATTTTCATCTGTCAGGTAAACTATATCCTCGTCCGCCATCCACACAGCTGACTGCCCAGCATAAACTCCGCGGAATCCACTTATTACGTTTTCCTCGTAGCTTATTTCAGGAGCATCGTATCCCATGGATTCAGTCAGATACCGCGCCAATCCGGTAATTTGCTCCTGTCTCCAGTGGCTGTCCGACTTATAATATTTGTCGAGACTGAGCTGCTTCGTAATATCGACATTTTCTCCCGCATCGAAGCTTTCTGCGAACAATTCGCTCAATGTGTCAAAATCAATCACCGGATGGGTTCCGTCGTTTATATAATAATCTTTCGGCGGAATCAGCGCGGAATATACATTGTCTCCGAATTTGCCGGCAGCATATGACAGCTTCTGCGCAGATTTTACGACCGAGCTCTCGCTGTAACTGTAATCAAGAGCGGAGAGATATCCATTGTATGAGTATATATCGTTGACATCAAGCCTGCCGTATAGCAGCTCGGACGCCGAACCGACCGCACGGAAGCCTTCGCGCATCGGAAACTGGTCGGAAAGATATTTTTCGATATTCTGCATATAAACCCCGCTCAAAAGAGAATCAGTGCTGAATTTCGGCAGGGAAGCGAGGTGTCGGCGTTCGCTTGTCGATATATCTATGTCAGGCATAAAAATATGTGCCGCCATAAAGCCAAGCAGAATCAGGCAGAAAACCGAAACCGTTATTTTTTGAAATATTTTTTTCATAATTATATTGACACTCAAAATCTGAAATATAAAAACGGGTTGTATGAGCCGCCGATGATGTACGACGTGGAAACTATGAGCACAGACGCGCAGACGACGGGGGATAAAACGGCTTTTATTTTATCGTTCGTGTGCTCTGTAATCCGTTTTACAAGCGGAGTGGAGCCGATAATTCCGATAATCAAAGTCAGCGCGTAGCTTTTCAGATAGTAAACTGAGTTTACATCCATCGGGTTTGAGAAATCAAACATATTTTTCAGACGCACAACAAAATCGCCGACAGAATTTGAGTCGAACAGGACAAAGCTTATCATAACGGCTAAAATCACATAAGAATGACGCAGAACCGACGGCAGCTTGTCGAAAAATTTTCTGAAAACTTTCTCAATGACAAGAAAAACGGCGAAATACAGTCCCCAAAGGACAAAAGTCCATTCAGCTCCGTGCCACAATCCCGTCAGCATCCAGACGACGAGCACGTTTCGTATCCATTTGATGAACGACACCCGATTTCCGCCGAGTGGAATGTAGACATAGTCTCTGAACCACGAGCCGAGAGAAATATGCCACCTGCGCCAGAATTCCGATATGCTTGACGAAATATAAGGATAGTTGAAGTTTTCTGGAAACGTGAATCCGAAAATTTTGCCAAGTCCTATCGCCATGTCGGAATAACCCGAAAAGTCATAGTAAATCTGAAGAGACGCGGCGAGTGCGTATACCCATGCTCCGAGCATTGAACTTCCGACTGTATTGCACAGTTCACCGAGAACATTGGCAACAAGTACCTTCTTGAACAAACCCACCGAAAAACGCATTACTCCGCCGTAAAACGATTCCAGAGAGTGTTCGCGGTGGCGCAGCTCTTTTTCCACATCGGTGTATCTTACGATGGGTCCGGCGATGAGCTGAGGAAAAAGCGAGACATACAGCGATAAATCAAGCAGATTCCGTGCAGCCCCGCATTTATTTCTATAGACGTCAGCTAAATAACCGACCACTTGAAAAGTGTAGAATGATATGCCGATCGGCAGTACAGCTCCGGTTTTTCCGATTTGTATGCCCGAAACAAGGCTGATATTTTCGATTATAAAGTCGGAGTATTTAAAATAAAACAGGGGCAGCAGAGATAAAATCAGTGATAATATAAATATTAACCGTCTTTTTCCCCCTGTCAGAGCTGATATTACGAGAGCCGAAACGTACGCAATCATTATTGTGACGAGCATTACGAAGATATTTTTCGGCTCACCGGAGGCATAAAAAATCAGCGAAAACAAAAGCAGAATCGGATTTTTTATTTTATCCGGTGATATGAAATAGAATAAAAGCAGGACAGGCAGGAAAAAATACAAAAACGGAATACCGGAAAAGACCATATTTTATCCGAGAACGTTTACGACTGAACCGACGTTATTGTAAACACCGGCGGCAGCCTCAGTTACGGCAGTCATGATTGTGTCGACCTGTTCGACTTTACCCATTACAAGGATTATATCGTTGTCAAGCATAACAGACGCGACCTTATCTGCGGAAACACATATCCATTTGTTGGGGTTGATAGAATTGCCGAGAGCGGTCTGAATATCTGCGGTGTTGGTTCCGTCTGTTCTCAGCATTACAAACGAATACGCAAAGGAACCGATTCCGGATTCTGAGATAATGATGTCGTTGATGCCGGATATATCGGTCAGACCGGTGTTATAGGTTATGCTGTCCATATCGTCTTTTGATAAAACCACAGTCTCGGTGTACATCGGAAGCACGTCCTTGCACTTCGAGTACACGTTTCCGGCGATAAAGTTTACGGCGTCGTCAGCGGACTCAACCTTGTCGACGATATCAAAGTTTGCTTCGCCGTCATTTGTGTTGTTGTTTCCGCCGTCATTCGGCTCATCAATTGTTCCGTAACCGTTGTCGTCGCCGAGAGTATTGCTTTCACTTGTGGTTTCGGTGGTCTCAGGCGCTGAATTGCTGCTTTCGGTGTTATCATTGTTATTGTTTTTGCTTTTGCAGGCGGATAAAAGCAGTGAAAGAGCGAGAAGTGCGATTAAAAATTTTTTCATCTTAAAATCTCCGTGTAAATAAAAATATATCCGGTAGTAGTATTTTCATTGACAAAAGAATTATACCTGTCCGGAAAAAAGAGTTGAAGAACCAGATATAATGTGTTATAATATACCATAGTTGCTTTTTTCGTTTTATTAGACGGTGTGTGTATCAATAAGTTCCGATAAATACTAAAATTCATTGAATATTAAAATTATTAACAAAGGTCGAGTAATGATAACATATAATGAGATAAAAAACAGCGAAAATATCAAAACATATATAAAAAAAGCCGATGAAGCCTTAAAAACTCTCGGATATACCGAGCACTCTTTCGCCCATGTAACAAAAGTGGCTGAGACTGCAGGATATATTCTCGAAACTCTCGGCTGCGGAGAACGTCAGATTGAGCTTGTAAAAATCGCCGCGTATCTCCACGATATCGGAAATCTTGTAAACCGAATCGAACATTCGCAGAGCGGAGCTGTAATGGCGTTCAGAATTCTTGACAAGCTCGGTATGGATGCGGATGAGATAGCAGATGTAGTCACCGCAATCGGCAATCACGACGAGGGAACGGGAACCCCGGTAAACGAAATATCTGCCGCGCTGTTTCTGGCTGACAAATCGGACGTCAGAAGAAGCCGCGTAAGAAATATTGACATGGCGACGTTCGATATACACGACAGGGTGAACTATTCTGTCTTTTCCTCCTCGCTGACAATAAACGAAGAAAAAACCGAAATCACACTGGATCTCGGCATAGATACGGAATTTTCAAGCGTAACCGACTTTTTTGAGATATTCCTTGAGCGAATGATACTTTGCAGAAAAGCCGCAGAACGACTCGGACTGAAATTCCGCCTTGTCATAAACAATCAGAATCTTATGTGAGAACGGCGCCTCCGAGACCGCTCAGCAGTATTACCAAAACGGCGGGCACACGCTTTGTTCGGCATAAAATTATCGCACATGAAAAAATCAGCAAAGCAGCGGCGTTGGCCTTTCCTGATATTAGTTCCGCAGGAGACGCAACTCCGAAGCAAACGGGCAGAAAAACCGTCAGAAATGCTGCAAATACAAGTGAGCATACCGCCGGCTTGACTGAATCTACCACTGAAACTACGGCACCGTTTTTTCTGTATTTGGTATAAATGTAAGTGATAAGCGACATAGACACACACGACGGCAAAACACATCCGACAGTCGCCACAACGGAGCCAATAAAACCTCCGGCAGTATAACCGGTGAATGACGCTGCGTTCAACGCAATCGGTCCCGGTGTCACCTCAGAAAGAGTGATCAGGTCGTACAGCTGAACCTGAGTGATCCATCCGCACTTCTCAACCGCAATATTTTCGATAAGAGACAGAGTACCGTAACCGCCGCCGAAGCTCATCGCACCTATAAGCATAAAATTCAGAAACAATTCAAGATACAGCATTTTTTCCCCTTCTGTCGATAAAATAAAGTATTGTTCCAATCAGAATCGCGCCGAAAATAATATAAACCGAGCTGACCGAAAAAAATATCTGCAAAATAAAGGCTGCACAGAATATCAGGTACCGCATTATATTTTTGCTTTTTATCAAGTGCGAAGTCATATTCAGTGCGGCGTCGAGAACAACTGCTGAAACTCCTGCCTGCACTCCGGTCATTATTTTTGATATTATCGCAATATCTCGAAAATTTCCGAGCATAGCGTAAACCGCAGCAATGACGGACATTATCAGCATAGGCGGTATCAGCGTTCCAATCACCGCAATGGCAGCTCCGGAAATACCACACAGTTTATAACCGAGTATAATCGACATATTGACGGCGACAGCACCCGGCGAACTTTGAGACAGTGAAGTCATCTCAAGCATTTCATCTTCTGACATGAACTTTAATTTTTCAACGAATATTTTGCGGATAACCGAAATAATCACGAATCCTCCGCCGACAGTAGTGGCTGAAACATAAAGTGAGCAGAAAAATATTTTGGTTTTATTCATTCAAACTCCGAAAATTTATTTATATATTTATTATACTCCTTGACATATGATTTGTAAAATAATATAATTTAATAAATTTGATAAGGATATGGTTATATAGGATGACGATTCGACATATGAGAATTTTTGTGGCGGTGTGTGAATCAAACTGCAGCATAACAAAAGCCGCCGAAAAACTGAATATGACGCAGCCTGCCGTCAGCCTTGCAGTTTCAGAACTCGAAAATTATTACGGAGTCAAGCTGTTTGACAGAATATCACGCAGACTTTACCTGAGTGAAGCGGGGAAGCTGTT
>JBJFHS010000329.1:0-7081 GCA_051893885.1 Eubacteriales bacterium | reverse complement strand
GTATATGCAACATATGAAGGAGGACTAAAAATGAATAACAGATTCGCGATTTTTGTTCTGTCAATCATGTGCGCACTTCTGTTCTGCACCTGCTCGAAATCCGCGGAAAGCACAACCGACGAGCAGATTTACTACCGAAGTAAGCTGAAAACGGAATTTGGCGGCCTTAGGTCTCAGTCATGCTCTATCGTCAAGGACGGCGAAGATTATCTCTGTGTGTATGCATATTTTAACCCCGAAAACGGCGACAAGAGTCTGAATGTGCGGCGGCTTGACTCTGACGGTCAGGTGATATCGGAAAAAGAGATATTATCGGAAAATGCTTCATTATATCTTATCTCGGACAACATAATCTGCACATATTACGCACAGGTCGACGGTAAGATTCAGCGGACTCTGGCGGAAATAACGACGGAAGGCGAGATACTGCACAGTGCTCCGATAAAACAGCTCCTGCCGGATGGTGTGACCAACGGAAGTATCAGAAGGATGTGCAAAACTGATGACGGATATGCGCTTCAGTTTGAAAAATACTGCATCCTGCTTGATTCGGAGTTCAACAAGACCTCGGAGTTCAAATATTCCTCCGCTGACGTGTATTCAATGTCATATGAGGACGGCGTGCTGTGCTTTGCTTATTCCGAGCCAAACGAAAACATATTTGAACGAGTTTCGCTGTCAGGTGAGGTTCTGTACAGTGTGGTTCTGCCGGACAGGTTCAAAACTTATTACAATCAAAATCCGATAATCAGGCAGGAGGACGGCTTTATCTGGTCGTGGGATGACTACGGCGTGTTCAAATGGAAGCTTCCCGAGCCTGCTGAATCGGAGGAGAGGGCTGAGGTCATTTCAATCACGAATTTCCTCGACGCGTACATAGCCGGTGACAGAGTCAATGATTTGAAATACTTCGGCGATGAAATGGCTGTGTATCAGATGGACATGACGGGAAACGAGCGAACCTATGAGGTCTTTGTACCCGACGACACAATTGATTTCAGCAATATGGAAGTTCTTGAGCTGTACTGTGTTCAGCCGGACATGAATCTGAATACAGCTGTAGCGGAATTCAACAAATCACACAGCGATGTGCGAATCTGCGTAACCGACTACAATATTTACAACACTTATGAATATCCCGTTGCCGGATATGAAAGGCTGTACCTGGATATCGCGGCAAAAATCATCGAGCCAGACATACTGTATATTCCCAATTTTTACCGGGTTTTCAATTCACATCCCGACTATTTCATCGATTTATACACGCTGATGGACGGCGAGGTGACAAAGGATTCTATTTACGGATGCGTCAGGAGCTGTTATGAGAGCGAAAACGGCGAGTTGTACTGCATCACTCCGACATTTAATCTGTCATCGCTTGTCGGAAAGCGCAGTGTCATAGGGGATGATATGATGAGCCTGAGCTCTCTTCTCGACATGAACGACTCTCTTGGAGAGGGTGAATATCTCATAGAGGAGGTAGGCAGGGACAATTACAGCTACGCGCTCTTTTCAAACGCGACATATACCGGATTTATCGGCGGAAACACCGCGAACTTCACTTCCCCGCTGTTCAAAAGATACCTCACATTTATAAAGTCTCTCCCAGATAAGGCTCAGACATACATGGACCATGGCTCAAATAATGTAAGCGATTTGTATGCCGGAGTGATAAGCGAAGATCAGGTTTATGTCCAGGCTGCGGGCGAAAACCTCTATTACAGCGGCAAAATCAAGCTCATGAAGTCAACTTTGAGATCTGTTTACCATTTATTCAAGGATGCGAACGAATTCGGAGAGGACGAGATTACCGGTCTGAATTACGCGGGAAATCCCATCGAGCTTGACAAAAATGTCTCCACGATTACGTTGAACAGCTACAACGGGTATTACACCGTACCGAAATGCTCGAAAAATCCCGATTTGGCATGGGACTTCATTGAGCTGCGGCTTTTACTCGACGCAAAGGAGCTTGATTCAGACGAGCGCAGAGAATACATGAATTTTTTCACGCTGAAGAATCATTTCGACGATTATCTCGACTCGCTTGAAGGGTACAGGATAATCTTCTTCGAGAGTGGATCGAGAGTAGGCGGATATGAGATTGAACTTGACTCTGACGGATGCTATAACGGTCAGCCAGGCAGGATGTTCGTTATCGACAGAGACGAAATCGATTATATCAAAAATCTGCTCGATTCAGACCTTATGCCGAACTATATGAATCCTCTGATGTGTGATATAGAGAGCACCGGAGGAGGTATCTACGCTATAATCTACGAGGAGGAGTCATCTTTTCTCGGCGGTGCGTCAACGGTCGACGGATGTGCGGAGGCGATAAACTCAAGAGTGAACATATATCTCAGTGAGCGGGAATGAGCCGTTATATAAAAAAACATTATCTGAAAGGAAATTTATGGTAGTTCTGATTGCCGGCGCCTCTCACACGGGAAAAACATATCTCGCGCAGAGGCTGCTTGAAAAATACAAATACCCGTATCTCTCCCTCGACCACCTGAAAATGGGGCTGATTCGCTCCGGAATGACAAAGCTGACACCCGAGGACGACGACGAGCTGACGGTTTATCTGTGGAAAATCGTGAGGGAGATAATCAAAACCGCAGTCGAAAACCGGCAGAACCTGATTATCGAGGGGTGCTACTTTCCGTTTGACTGGAGGGAGAGTTTTGACGAAAAATATCTCGAGCAGATACGCTTCTATTGTCTTGTAATGAGCGAAAAATACATAATGAATCACTTTGCGGATATCAAAAATTACGCCGGAGTAATTGAGGACAGGCTTGACGACAGCGGTCTTTCGATTGAGGAGCTTATCTCTGACAACTCAAAGAACCGAATGATGTGTGAAAAATATGGCTGCGATTATATTTTGATCGACAATGAATACCGCGCCGACATTGAGCTTTAAACAAATCAAAAAATGGCTTGACGCCTTCTTTTCGGGGGTATCAAGCCATTTTGATCTATATATTATACGGTATTATTGAATTTAATGGTGGAAATTATGCGGGCTGTTTAACCTTGTATGCGATCTTACCGTCTTCAAGAACGCACTCCACCTCATCTCCGGCTTTTACGTCTCCGCGCAGCATTGCTTCACTGAAGGAATCCTCGACTTTTCTGATTATTGCACGTCTCAGCGGTCTTGCTCCGTACACGGGGTCGAAGCCTTCCTTTGCGAGATATGCAATCACATCGTCTCCAAATTCTATCTTTATATCGAGGGCGTTGATTCTCGATGTGACTTCTTTCAGCATGATTTCAGCAATCTTGCGGATGTTTTCGTCGGTGAGCTTATTGAATGTGATGATTTCGTCGACACGGTTCAGAAATTCCGGCTTGAAGGTCTGCTTGAGTGCCTCCATGACCGCGGATTTCAATGTGTCCTCAGGCTTATCCGCGGAATTGTCGACAAATCCGAGCTTCCTGGGTTCGACAATCGCTCCGGCGCCAACGTTCGATGTCATGATGATGATAGTGTTCTTGAAGTCTACTTTTCTTCCCTGAGCGTCGGTAAGAATACCGTCCTCGAGAATCTGGAGCAGGATATTGAACACATCCGGGTGCGCCTTTTCGATTTCGTCGAACAGAAGTACCGAATACGGCTTGCGTCTGATCTTTTCGGTGAGCTGACCGCCGTCGTCATATCCGACATATCCCGGAGGCGAGCCTATCATCTTGGAGACGCTGTGCTTTTCCATGTACTCCGACATATCGACCCTGATCATTGCGTTCTGGTCGCCGAACATGACGTCTGCGAGCACCTTTGCAAGCTCAGTTTTGCCGACGCCGGTAGGTCCGAGGAAGATGAACGAGCCAATCGGGCGATGCGGGTCTTTAAGTCCCATTCTGCCCCTCCTGATTGCGCGTGCAACCGCTTCAACGGCTTCGTCCTGACCGACAACCCTCTCCTTCAGAATGGACTCAAGGTTGAGAAGGCGTTCGCTTTCTTCTTCTGCGAGCTTCTTTACGGGAATTCCGGTCCAGCTTGTGACGATGTCCTGAATATCGCTTTCGTCTATCACCAGGTTCTCGTCCGACTGCTTTCCTCCGGCTTCCTTTTTCGACTTCAATTCGTCGCTGAGTGATTTTTCCTCGTCCCTCAGTTTTGCCGCAGTCTCGTAGTTTTCGCTGAGGATTGCCTCCTCCTTCTCTGCCGTGACTGATTTCAGCTTGTTTTCAAGCTCACGGATGTCCGGGGACTGTGAGAACGCGTTTATTCTCTTGCGGCTTGCGGCTTCGTCGATCAGGTCTATCGCTTTATCGGGGAGGTATCTGTCGCTGATGTACCTTACGGAGTATGTCACCGCGGCTTTTATCGCCTCATCCGAAATTTTCAGCTTGTGGTGCGCCTCGTACTTGTCTCTGAGACCGAACAGAATCTGCTCCGCCTCGTCAGGTGTGGGTTCGCCGACCATTACGGACTGGAATCTTCTCTCGAGCGCAGCATCCTTTTCGATATGCCGTCTGTATTCGTCAATTGTAGTGGCACCGATAACCTGCATTTCACCTCTTGCGAGTGCGGGTTTGATGATATTAGCCGCATCTACAGCTCCCTCAGCACCGCCCGCTCCGATGATTGTGTGGATTTCGTCGATGAAGAGGATAATGTTCGGGTTCTTTCTGACCTCCTCCATGACGTTCTTCATTCTCTCCTCGAACTCGCCGCGGTATTTTGCTCCGGCTATCATCGCGGAGATATCGAGAGTCACGATAATTTTATCTTTCAGTGTGTCGGGAACATTTCCTTCGACTATCTTCTGGGCGAGACCTTCGACGACTGCAGTTTTGCCCACGCCGGGTTCACCTATCAGGCAGGGGTTGTTCTTCGTGCGTCTTGAGAGAATCTGGATAACACGCTGTGTCTCGTTTTCACGTCCGATAATCGGGTCGAGCTTTCCCTCACGCGCCATTTTGCAGAGGTTTCTGCCAAAGCTTGAGAGGTTCGGTGCATCTTTCAGGTCTTCACTTCCGCTCTTTTTGCTGCCTGAAGCTCCGTTGTCCTCGTCTCCTCCGAAATATGACATCACATCGCGGCGGATATCAGCGGGGGATGCGCCCTGTTCGTTTATCAGGCGAACTGCGAAGCACTCAGACTCGTCACAAAGCGCGAGAAGCAGGTGCTCCGTTCCGATGTATCCGTTCTTCATCTGTACAGCGGCAGCGGCGGAGGACTCGATGATTTTCTTTGTTCTGGGTGTTATGTCAGCTGCACTAAGGG
The DNA here is from genome assembly GCA_051893885.1 of Eubacteriales bacterium. Taxonomy (GTDB): domain Bacteria; phylum Bacillota; class Clostridia; order Oscillospirales; family CAG-272; genus UMGS1696. The sequence continues at coordinate 1,839 of JBJFHS010000329.1, read as the reverse complement.
CGGTGGGCTGTCCGATTCCGACGTTTTCCTCAAGCAGGGCGTAGGTTTTGTCGTAGGTAACTCCTCTTTCCTCAAGCACCCTCGCGGCTATTCCCTCTTTTTCGGAGAGAAGGCCGAGGAGAAGATGTTCGCTTCCAACACAGGTGTGACCCATCTGAGAGGCGAGGTACAGTGCTTTATTCAATGCGTTCTGAGCTTTTTTTGTAAATCCGATGTTCATAAATATGCCTCCTTTAACGTTTAGCGATGTATGACGTAATATTAATGAATTCTAAGTCATGACTTATAGGTCATACTGTTCGCTGCACTTTTATCAATATGTCTATCGTAATATTATATTCGTCAAAAGCGCCTGTTTATGCATTTGTAAAATTATGCGAGCTTTGCCTGACCGATGATTTCTCTTGCACGGGCTGCTCTTGCGCGGTCACGGTCAAGCGGTGTTTTGATTTTATCGTTTCCGGCGCAGATCATGTTCGGCATGGACTCGACAAACAGCTCGTCAACCATATTAACGGGCATTGTGATGTAGCCGAGGGCTGCGGAGAGTCTGAGCTCGGAGTACATCGACATGATTTCGCTTGACGAGAGCCGTCCGGCGTACATTATGATTCCGATGTCACGTCTTGCCTTTTCGATGAGCTCTTCGCGTCTGTCAGAGGAGATCGAGTTTCTCAGTTCCCTCTCCTTGGCGATGATCTGCTTTACAATGCCCTCGAGCTTTGAGACCGTTTCTTCCTCGCTCATGCCGAGTGTGACTTCGTTTGAAATCTGGTAGAGGTAAGCGACAGCCTTTGAACCCTCGCCTCCCATTCCACGGATCGTGAAGCCCATTTTTGTCAGCTCATACGAGAGTGTTCTCATATATCCGGCGGCGGTATAAGCGGGCAGATGGAGCATAACCGACGCTCTCATTCCCGTGCCAAGGTTTGTCGGGCAGTGAGTGATGTATCCGAGCTTTTCGCTGTATGCGATATCAACTGCTTCGTCGATCATGTTTTCGGCTTCAAACACTGCCGAGAGCGCGCTGTCGAGGTCAAGACCGGCTACAACCGACTGGATTCTCAGGTGGTCTTCCTCGAGAACCATGATATAGACCGATTTTTCGTCATTGGAGATAAGGCAGGCTTTGTCTTTTTTGGCAGCAAACTCACGGCTTATGATATGCTTTTCAACAAGTGCACCGCGTTCGGCTTCGCTGAAAGACGACATATCATCAGCTTTCCAGCCATCCTTGTCATTAAAGACCGCTTTGATTTTGTTTATGATTTCCTCAGCCTGTTTTTCGTTCAGCTTTTCAGAAAAAGGATATTCGCTGAGATTGCGCGCCAGTCTGATTCTCGAGCTGAGTGCGACGTCGTTTTCTTTACCACTGTTTTTATACCACATAAATCTCTCTCTCCCTTCGTCATTCCCGTTCTTTATATTGAGACTCTGAGGCTCTTGATTTCGTCGCGCAGCTCAGCGGCTCTCTCGTAGTCTTCATTCTTGATGGCCTGCTTCTGTTCGGCTTCAAGCTCGGAGATGCGCTTCTTTGTGTCGACCCTCTCCTTGAATCTCGAAGGAGCTCTTCCGACGTGCGAAGTGTGTCCGTGAACCTTGCCGAGTGTAGGTCTGAGCTCATCCGCAAAGGTTTCGTAGCACGACGGGCATCCGGCCATACCGTTTTCGGCGAATTCTCTGAATGTCGTTCCGCAGACGGGGCATCTCTTTTCCTTGGTTGAGGAGGCGAGCTGTTTTACACCCGTGTCTCCGAACATACTGGAGAGCAGGTTGTTCATGTGTCCGAACGGGTCGCCGAAGAATGAGTCGAAGCTGTCGAAGTATTTGTCGGGGTTG
>JBJFHS010000328.1:0-7081 GCA_051893885.1 Eubacteriales bacterium | reverse complement strand
CATCGTGCTTTCGACGTAATATTTTTTCTGTTCCTCAACGGATGTTCTGTACGCGATTTTGAATTCATCCACGTTGCTGTATCCGAAATTTTCGTTCACAAAATCGTCCGTCAGCTCGGGAGTGATATATTCGTCTCCGTAGATGGAGTGAACGGTGCAGACAAACGTAACTTCTTTTCCGGCGAGGTCAGCGTTGTCGTATTCCGCCGGGAATGTGACGTCGAAGCTGAACTCCTCACCAGGCGTCTGTCCGATGAAAGCCTCTGCAAAACCCTCTATATATCCGCTGTTCGGTGCGGCTGTCAGCTCCGTATTCTGAGCCGTTCCTCCGCTGAACTGCACGCCGTCGAGGTATCCGGAGTAGTCGCAGACAACGGTGTCGCCTTCTTCAACCGCGCGGTCGGTGATTTTTTCGTAGTACGAATAGTTGTCGAGCAATGCGTCGATTTCATTTTCAAATTCTTCTTCCGTGAGTATCGGAGAAGCCTTTGTCACGCTGATGTTTTTATAGTCCCCCAGCTTGATCATGCCTGTCAGGTCGTTTGCCATGTAGTCAAACTGTTCGACAGACGCCGCTGCTGAGTCTCCGAGTGTCTCGATTATGTCTCCGCCGTTATTATCATCAGCGTTTTTATCGGATGAGCATGACGCAGAAGCGAGAAGCAATACAGCCGATGTTAAAATTATAAGAAAACGTTTCAATTTTATTTAACCTCTTCATTTTTACAAACTTTAAAAATTATAGCACAAAATTCGGCTGATTTAAAGTATTTCGATTATTATTTACGATTTGTTTACGTTATTTTGTCTGAACAAAAGCATAAATAAACATCGGGATACATATTTTTACTTCCTCGCTTGACTATTCGGCTGCGAAATAATATAATAAAGACAAATAAAATAAGGAAGAAACAATATGCGGAATTCAACACTTTGCTATATAGAAAAAGACGGAAAATATCTCATGCTTCACAGGACCAAAAAGGAAAACGACGTGAACCGCGACAAATGGATTGGGATCGGAGGAGGCTTTGAGGAAAACGAGTCTCCCGAGGACTGCGTAAGGCGTGAAGCATATGAGGAAACTGGGCTTGAGCTCGGCAGGGTCACGCTTTATTCCGTCGTCACGTTCGTAATCGAAGGCGGAGAATGCGAGCAGATGTTTTTGTTCAAGTGTACTGATTTTTCGGGCAGTATGAAGGAATGCGACGAGGGCGAGCTCGAATGGATAGACAAGGACGCGCTGTATTCCCTCGATTTATGGGATGGAGACAGGATTTTTCTCGATAAAATATACAATGGATGCGAATTTTTTACACTTAAGCTGGTATATTCAAAAAACGGAGAGCTCCTTGAAGCCGTTATGAACGGTGAAAAAAGCCCCCGCTCAGAATGAAATCATAAAGAGGTGAAATAAAATGAAAATTCTATCTATCGGAAACAGCTTTTCTCAGGACGCGCACGCATATCTGCACAATATCGCAGCGTCAATGGGTATTGAGCTCGAATGTCTGAACCTGTACATCGGCGGATGCAGCCTTGAAACTCACGCAGACAACCTGAAAAACGACGCAAAGGCATATTCACCCGAGTACAACGGAATCCCCGCTCCGACTCCGATTTCAATCAAGGATGCGCTGACGGCTTGCAAATACGACGCGATAACACTCCAGCAGGCGAGCCATTTCAGCGGAAAATACGAGACATACTTCCCCCACCTGCGCATTTTGTTCGATGCGTGCCGTGAGTTTCAGCCGGATGCGGAGATTCTGATTCACGAGACGTGGGCGTACGAAATCGACAGCACGCACTCCGCATTTCCCGATTACGGCTCGTCACAGCGTCAGATGTACCTGTCCCTGCGAGAGGCATACAGAAATGCGGCGGATGAGCTCGGTGTCGGAATCATACCGGTCGGCGACTGCGTTCAGTATTTCCGCGAAAACATCCCCGAATTCGACTACAAAAACGGAGGAGTTTCTCTCAACCGCGACGGCTTCCATCTCTCAATCCCGCTCGGACGTATGCTCGCCTCGTATGTGTGGATAGAAAAAATCTGCTCCGCCGACGTCAGAACTTCCGATTACATCCCCGCCGGAACAAGCGAAAAAGACGCCGCGCTCCTCGGAACAATACGCGAAAATGTTCATAATTACATAAATTTCACACAGGTTTAACACTAATCACATATGTCACTATATTACGCAGTTTGTTAATCGGCGCGGTTTTTGTGATTTTCAACAAAGTTACACCCAGCGTATTGGCAATATATACTAAAATATTTGTGATTTTATTGATAAATACGTTAAGTCGGGATATTGCGGTATCATGTGAACTATGTTATAATATTACCGTAATAAATAATAAAGACGAAGGAAGTAGTGTGTAATGTTATATCTGATTGACAGCGCAAACCTCGAAGCGATAAAGAACTGCTGTGAGTTCTATCCCGTTGCCGGCGTAACGACCAACCCCACGATTATTTCACGCGAAAAGGGAGATTTTAAGAAGCTCATTTACTCCATCCGCGAAATCATCGGCGACAAAAAGATGCTCCACGTTCAGACCACCGCAAACGAGGCAGAGGATATTGTAAAAGAAGCCGAAATGATCAAAGAAGTGGTCGGCGGAAACTTCTACATAAAAATTCCGATCACACGCGAAGGCATCAAAGCCACCTCGATGTGCAAGGACAAGGGCATCGGCGTCACTATGACCGCAATTTTCACTCAGCCGCAGGCTCTCATGGCTTCCTCCGCCGGAGCAGATTTCGTCGCGCCTTACATCAACCGTCTTGACAACATCGTTTCCGACGGCGTTCACGTGGTTCAGGAGATTGTCGACATCTTCAAGAGCTACAATATGCCCACAAAAGTCCTCGCCGCAAGCTTTAAAAATGTAGAGCAGGTTCACAAGGTTTCGATGACCGGCGCTCAGGCTGTCACCGTCAACCCCGATCTGTTCGATATGCTCATCTACCATCCGCTTACATACTACGCAATCGACGACTTCAACAAAGACTGGGAAATGGTTTACGGCGACAAAAAAGCCGCTGATCTGCTGAAATAATCGCATCAAACAAAAATGTCCGTTGGATTTTGCTCCTTCGGACTTTTTTGTTCAAACGTTGGTTGTGTAAAGCCGTTGATTCAGCTGCTGTTAGAAAAAAGGCGACTGTTCGGAATATCCGTCAGCCGTCTTTTGCTTATTCAATTCAAAGTATACCTTTGTTGGACATCCACTGCGAACCGTATGCGTCATTCAGGCTTTGATTATGGCGTAGGCGGTTGATGTTGTATCGCATCAATTAAAATAAATGACAGTCCGATATAGCAGGCAAGAACCAGTGCGATCAGCGACAGCAGTACAATACTAATGATGCGCAGCGCCCGATTTTTACGCACGAATTTGCGGGTCAGAATGATGCCGATGACCGCAGCCGCAAACAGTATCATGGCGGTCAGCAGCGTCATACATTTGTCTCCTTCTTATAGATGCTGTCCTCTACGCGCAGTGTGTCGATTATATCGGTGAACCAGCTCAGCTCACCTATAAATTTCTCGCGCAGTTTTTCCACATTGACCTTGCTCTTTCCGAGTTCAAAGAAGTCGCGATCGGTTCTGACCGCAATCTGCATTTTTCCGTCACGCAGGAAAGACATATAGACCTCGCCGCCGCTCTTTTCTGCCATGGAGAGGATATATTCCATCATGTGAGGCGTGAGTATGTAGTATGCCTCTTCCGGGTTACCGGCAATGACGAGGAAACGCTTGTTGAATTCTTCGTTCTCCATCTCTATATTACTGTTTTTATTTTGCTTGCGCAGAGTCTTGGTGTTGGCAGAAAGGCGCACTTCACCGGAGAGTTCCTTTCCGAAGTCGCAGATGAGCCACTGTCCTTTGAAGTGTGTAACACTGTTCTTTTCCGTGACTCCGTCTTCGTTGGTACTCTCTGTTTCTTCAATAAGCTCGATGTCACTCAGCTCAATGTTAAGACCTTTATAGACCGCCTTGATATGGTCGCTTCCCGACGCCATATTATGTGAGAACGGGAACACCATATAGCCGGGTTCTACTCTGCCTCCCGGGTTATATTCCACCGTATCTCCCAGCGCCTCCTTCAGCACGCTGCTGATAATATTGTCGCTGAGGAGCTTTTTGATCTTATTGCCGCAGTCTGATGACATTACAAAAAATACAACTGTGACTATCATGAAAACAAAACCAAGAGCTATTAAAGATTTCTTTTCTGATATAAACCATAAGATAGCCATAGTTGCGAGGCTGCAGTAGGAAAGAATATCTACTAATACCTTTTTGGCTTTCAGGGATCTGATTTCGCTTTCAAGCTGTTCGTTCGTCAACGTCTGTTTTTCTTCCATATGAGTGTTCTCCTTTATCAGAATGTCATTTTTACATCTTCACGTTTGCCTGCATCTGCGGCGAAGAATTCCTGAGGCTGACGGGAGCCTGCCAGAAGCTTTGCCGGGAACATGGCAATCGCCGTATTATAGGAGCTGACGCTGGTATTGTAAAGCCGGCGCGCTGCCTGCAAATGCTCTTCCGCATCGCGGATTCCACGCTGGAGCTCGACAAAAACATCACTGGAGCGCAGCTCGGGATAGCCCTCTGCAACGGCGAAAAACTTACCGCTCAGTGAATCGATCTGCTGCTGGGCGTCGTTCATCTCAGTTACGCTCATGCCGCGGCGCAGCTCGATTACCTTTTCAAAAAGCTCGTTTTCATGCTTCATATAGCCCTTGGCGGCGTCGAGCATTTTAGTGAGCATATCGTAGCGTTTGGTCAGCGCAACTTCCACGCCGGAGAGTCCCTCCTGAATGCGGATTTCTTTTCTCTTGAAGTCATTGACAGTTCTGATGCACCATACTACGATGGCCAGAACTGCAGCAAGAATAATAATTACCGGAATCATAATAGTTTTCCTTTCTTGATCATGCCCTGCAAAAAGGGCTGTTTTTTTATGTAGTATATCAGTCTGCCCATTCAGACAAAGGCTATGACTGCGCTCAGTTTTCCTCAGCCCTGAGGAGCGTTTTCGAAATATTTTCCGATGTAGGTCAGGACCTGTTCGTTATTGGTAAGACATTTTTCATCATTAAAGCTGATTTTACCGCCCCAGGAGGAACCGTCATTGTTCATCAGCAATGCAGTGTCCTCTGTATACTCAACCGTTCCCGCTGCAAGCAGAACAAAGTTAGTGTTGTCATAGACAGCCCATTCGTCTGCGGTGATCTCAAGAATCTGTCCTTCGGGATATACCCAATAGCCCTGAAAGAGCGGCCACATATCAAGCTTATAGACCGATCCGGCGTCGTTTACAAGATGAATCTGAGTCCATGAATCGAAGCAGAAGCTGACGATAAACTCACCTTCGGATGTATAACAATCATACTGTAATTCGCCGTTTCCCATGCCGGTATATCCGAGATAGCCGGAAGCCTCAACCGATTTGTCGGCATAATACATGATAAAATTGCCGATTCCGTCCATATCGATGCTGGCGGTGTCTTCTTCTCCGTCCAGTTTCCATGTGCCCTTGGTGTCCAAAAATCCAACTTCCTCATCCTGTACACCGCTGTTTACGCCGTAGGAATCCGATCCTGTATATGGGATATCAGAGTCGAATTCATTGACGGGATACAGTTCATACACGACCAGCTTCTCTCCGCCTTTCATGGTGTAATAGATATTCTCGACACCAAGATTTTCGGTCAGTGTGCGGCAGAGACTGTCCATCATGAACCAGCTCAGAGTAACGTTGTCGAAGAAAAAGAACTCCTGCTTTTGCTCACGGTTATCAAGTCCCGCAATCAGCGTAGAATCCGCAGCCCAGTCGACAATCAGGCCGTCGTCGGTCTCGCGTGCGGTGATACTGAAGTCCAGTCCGACCAGTTCGCTCAACGCATCAGCCAGCTCCTCAGCGGTTTTTTTGGCGCCGGTATATTCAATGGGGTATTCTCTGACGTCTGCAGAGCTGAAAACGGCATAGAGAACATCGGTATGGGTGCTTTCTTCTTCAGTCTGAGTGTTGTCTTCTTCGGTCTGGGTGTTGTCTTCTTCGGTCTGAGTGCTCTCATCTTCGGTCTGGGTGTTATCATCTTCGGTTTGGGTGCTCTCTGATGTGCTCTGCGGCTGTTCCGACGGCTTCGATGATTCCGTTTCGTCGGAGGGTGATTTGCCGCAGGCTGCAAGCTGGCAAATAAGCACAGCCAATGTTAAAAATAGACTAAGTTTTTTCATTTTTTCTCCATTTGTATTATTATTAATTTCAGATGCTTTGTTTTTAATCGATGAAATCACCGCCGCTTCCGCTGTCACTGCCGGTAAATAGATGCAGACGGTATTTCCCTCGCTGTTGTCCTCCACCGCAAAAGTGTTTTCGGGGCGGTATTCATTGTCCGGCTCGTCAAAGTGAAAACAGGGGACATATCAGCACAACAAGGAATAGATATAATCCTGCGCAAATTACGCTTCATTGTGAATATCTGTCAGAATTTGATGTCGACCCCCTATTCTGCGTCAGACAGATACAGACCGGCGAAAATGTCCGGCCAAACGGAATTCACTTCCTCTGCCGCGTCGGGTGTGGCTCCGATACCGTAAAGATACGTGTGGCGGTCTGTATCCATGGCAAAAACAGTCCATTCGCGGGGGTCATCGTTTTTGTCTGCGGTATAAGTCACAATACATACTGTATAGCCCATCTTATCGGATAAATCAGCATCTGTCCAGACACTCTTCAGCCCCAGTGGGAGTCCTCCCCCCAAGTCCATGGCACAGGTACCCAGATAGTCTTCCAGGGTCTGAAATTCAGGCATATAATTGCCCTGGCGCACTGTATTCACCACAATGATCCGCCCATCCTCCGTGGCATCTTTGCAGTAATACGTGGCGTCTTCGTAGGTTTCGGATTGCAGATTTTCCATATCGGCAAAGGGCTGCCCGCCTCCCACTAATACCGGGACCGAGAGCTGAGATTCTTCCGTACGGAACACAAACTGCCCGCTCTCCGTGTCCCAGAACCACACCATCACGACCTCACTCCCGCGGTCATTGAACGT
>JBJFHS010000327.1:0-1813 GCA_051893885.1 Eubacteriales bacterium | reverse complement strand
CAATGAGGCTGATTCTGCAGGAGGCCGACGAGGAAATCCGCCGCGATATGTCAGCCGAGCTCACCCGTGTGGAGCAGTACGCGGACATGATTATGGCGTATGTCAGGCTTGAGAGCAGCGGCAGTTCGACAGACTACGTTTTCCGTGAGGTAAAGCTCGATAACGTGATAAAAAACGTGCTGCGAAAGTATTCCGGCGTGTTCATACGCAAAAAACTGACACTGAAATACGAGCAGACTGACGCCTCTGTTACCGGGGACGAAAAATGGATAAGCTTCATCCTCGAGCAGCTGATATCGAACGCGCTGAAGTACACACCACGCGGTGAAATCTCAGTAACAGTGCACGACGGAGGAAAAATCAGCGTGTCCGACAGCGGAATCGGCATCCCGAAAGAAGATTTGCCGATGATATTTGAAAAAGGCTATACCGGACTGAACGGACGGGCAGACGAACGCGCCTCCGGAATCGGTCTGTACCTGATAAAACGTGTCTGCCGCAGTCTCGGGTATTCGATAAGCGTGGAATCTGAGGTTGGACAAGGCAGCACGTTCACGGTTGACCTGAGCCGGAGCGAAATCGGGATGAACGATTAAAAAATCATTAAAAAATTAAAAATAAAACCTCAACCTTACATTTTTGTAAGATTAAGGGCGGAAAATGTAAGCTGATTCGATGGCTTGCGTTTTCCGTTTTTGTTATAATAGCAGCGTAAAAAATCTTACGAAGGATTTGGTAAACAATCATGACGATTCTTGAAGTCAATAATTTAAGCAAAGTGTACGTCACACGCTTCGGAGGAAACCGGGTGGAGGCGCTGAAAAATGTCTCGTTCACCGTAGATAAAGGCGAATACGTCGCGATAATGGGCGAGTCCGGCTCAGGAAAAACAACGCTTCTCAACATCATCGCCGCGCTCGATAAACCTACATCGGGTGAAATACGGCTCGACGGACGGCTTCTCTCCTCGGTTAAGGAGGCGAAAATGGCTGAATTCCGCCGCGCCAACCTCGGTTTTGTGTTTCAGGATTTCAACCTCCTCGACACCTTTTCGCTGAGAGACAATATTTTCCTGCCTCTCGTGCTATCCGGCCATAAATATAAGGAAATGGAGGAGAGGCTCATACCGATTGCGAAAAAGCTCGGCATAACAACGCTCCTCGATAAATTCCCATATGAAGTTTCGGGAGGACAGAAGCAGAGAGCCGCCGTCGCCAGAGCACTGATAACCGAGCCGATGCTCATCCTCGCAGACGAACCCACGGGCGCGCTCGACTCAAAATCCACGGACGACCTGCTGCGGATATTCAGCGATATAAACCGCGACGGTCAGACTATTATCATGGTGACGCACTCGGTTAAAGCTGCAAGCCACGCGGGACGGGTGATGTTCATCAAGGACGGCGAGGTGTTCCACCAGCTGTACCGCGGAAACATGAACAACGAGGAGCTTTACCTCGCCGTGTCCGACACTCTCACAATGCTTCAGACCGGAATGGACAGGGAAGGGCTTTGAGCGCGGAGGAATAAAAATGAACGGCGGATTTTACTTCAAAATAGCAAAGACCGATATAAAAAACAACCGAAAGATATATTTTCCCTATATCCTGACCTCGGTCTGCATGGTGATGGTGCTTTATATCGTCTGCTTCCTCTCAAACGATATCACAATCAGAAAAAATTTCGCGGGAGGAGCCACACTTCAGGGACTGCTCAACCTCGGCGTGTGGGTAATCGTGATTTTTTCGGCTCTGTTTCTGTTCTACACAAACAGCTTCATCACAAAACGGCGCAAGCGTGAGTTCGGGCTGAT
>JBJFHS010000326.1:0-7120 GCA_051893885.1 Eubacteriales bacterium | reverse complement strand
AGCAGACGGCAAAGGAAAACGGAATCACAAAAACCGCGCTTATCACAGTAGGCGGATTCCTTGAAAGTGAATTTTCACGCTCAAAGCTGTACGACCCGACGTTCACAACCGAATTCCGCGAGGCGTGCAGATGAACACGGCGATTTTCTGTTTTTCTGACAGAGGCGCGGTTCTGGCGAAAAAAATCTGCTCTCTGCTGAATCTGCCGCTTTTCTGTGTTCACTCGATTGAAAAATTTGCGCTGACGTACGGATTCACCTCTCACAAGTCAGTCTGCGCCGACATGGGGGAAATCTGGAACAGCAGTGACGCGATTATTTTTATTTCAGCCTGCGGAATTGCGGTTCGCGACATTGCTCCCTATCTGAAAAGCAAAACCACGGACCCTGCTGTGCTTGTAATCGACGACAACGGGCGCTTTGTCATTCCCATATTATCGGGGCATATCGGAGGTGCCAACGCGCTTGCTTCCGTGCTGTCGGAAAAAATCGGTGCTGTGGCGGTAATCACAACGGCGACCGACGGAATGGGAAAATTTTCCTGCGACAGCTGGGCTGTGACACACGGATGTGATATCTCCTCGCTCAAGGCGGCAAAGGATGTCTCGGCGGCAATACTAAAGCAGGATGTTGCGCTATCGTCGGAATTTTCTCTGCCCGATAAGCTGCCGAACGGGCTGAAAAAGGCAGACTGCGACGAGATCGGAATTTTCATCGGAATACACAAATTAAAGCCGTATGAAACAACGCTGAGGCTGATTCCGAAAATTGTAACGCTCGGAATCGGGTGCAGGCGAAATATTGAAAAAGAAAAAATACGCGCGCTTGTCGATGAAGTGTTAAACAAAAACAATATTGATATCCGATCCGTGTGCGGTATCGCCTCGATTGACGTAAAAAAGGATGAAATCGGACTGCTCGGATACGCGGAGGAAGTAAGGCTGCCTGTGAAATTTTACAGTGCGGAGGAGCTTCAGAAGGTTAGCGGTGACTTTGCCGAATCGGAATTTGTGAGCCGGACGGTCGGAGTCGGAAATGTATGCGAGCGTGCTGCTGTTATCGAAGGCGGAAGTCTGATTATACGCAAAACAGCCAAGGACGGTGTGACGGTGGCGGCTGCGATAAAAGAATGGAGCGTGGAATTTTGAAAAAGCTATATGTTGTCGGTATCGGCGCGGGAAATTACGACGGAATGACGGTTGGAGCGGTCAAGGCGTTAAATGAATCTGACGTTATTGTCGGCTACACCGTGTACTGCGACCTGATTAAGCCGTATTTTCCCGACAAGGACTTTATCTCGACGGCGATGATGCAGGAAATCGAACGCTGCCGAATCGCTCTGAAAAGTGCGTCTGAGGGCAGAATTACCTCAATGATTTGCTCAGGAGACGCGGGTGTTTACGGAATGGCCTCTCCGATACTGGAGCTGGCAGACGAATACGGAGTAGAGATAGAAATTGTCGCGGGTGTCACTGCGGCTTGTTCGGGTGCGGCTTTGCTCGGCTCTCCCCTGACCTGCGACTTTACCGTTATCAGCCTTTCCGATCTGCTTACCCCGATGGAAGTGATTGAAAAACGGATTGAGGGTGCGGCGATGAGCGACATCTGCATGGTGCTGTACAATCCGTCGAGCAAAAAACGCTCCGATTATCTGCGGCGCTGCTGTGACATCCTGCTGAAATACCGCTCTCCCGAAACGGTGTGCGGAATTTCGCAGAACATCGGCCGTCAAGACGAAAGAGCTGAGATAATGACGCTCGGCGAGTTGTCCGAATTCAGCGCGGATATGTTTACCACAGTTTTTATCGGCTGTTCAACCACGAAAAACATCAACGGAAAAATGGTTACGCCGAGGGGATATAAAAAATGATGAAAAAAATTTGTCTTTTTGCCGGAACAACCGAGGGCAGACAGCTCGCCGTCATACTGCATCACGCGGCGGAATTGACCGTATGTGTGGCGACGGAGTACGGGGAGGTTCTGCTTGACGGAATCGACGGCATCCGGATTCACACGGGGAGACTTGACAGAGCGGAAATGTCCCGTTTTTTTGAAGAAAACAGCTTTGAGCTTATAATCGACGCCACTCACCCATACGCCGAAGCGGTTACGGAAAACATTATGGCAGCCGCAGGGGACAGCGGTGTAACAGTAATGCGGATTCTGCGCGAGACCGACTTCCGTATTGCAGGTGCGGTTTATGTCCCCACTGTAGAGGCGGCGCGCGATTATCTAACCGGGACTGACGGAAATATTCTGCTCACCACCGGCTCAAAGGAGCTTGGCTCATACGTCGGGCTCGATATGGAGCGGGTCTGGGCGAGGGTTCTTCCTCTGGCATCATCGCTCGAGTCGTGTCAGAACGCGGGAATTCCGTCGTCTCACATCATAGCGGCGCAGGGACCGTTTTCCGAGGAAATTAACCTTGCACAGCTGAACAGCATCGGGGCGAAATGGATGGTCACCAAAGCCTCCGGCAAAAACGGCGGATTTGAGGAAAAAATCACTGCGGCTGAAAAAGCTGGAGCGGTGTCAATAATCATCGGCAAACCTCCGCAGGTTGAAGGCTTTACGCTTGACGAGGCGATTTCCGAGCTTGAAAAAATTCTCCCGCTGAACAGGGCTAAAATTTCCATTGTCGGAATAGGCCCAGGCGGAGAGGAGCTTCTGACCGCTCAGGCACACGAAATCATTCACAACTGTGATGCGGTTATCGGTGCTGCGACCGTAGTAGAGTCACTTCCCTCCTCTGCGCTTATCGGAAAAGAGGTTTACCGCGAATTTCTGCCGCAGCGTGTCAGAGAAGTGATGGACGCCCACCCGTCAATTCGTAATGCCGCCGTGGTTATGCGCGGAGACGTGGGATTTTACAGCGGCGCAAAAAAGCTCTCCGGAGTACTGTGCGGTTATGACGTCTCAATGTTTCCCGGAATCGCATCGCCGGTTTATTTCGCGTCAAAACTCTGTATAGGATGGGACGAAGCGGCGCTGATAAGTCTTCACGGGCGCGGAGGAAACATAATTCACGCTGTCAAGACCAACCGGCGTGTTATAGCCCTGACCGGCGGAGACCACACACCCGATGTAATCTGCAAAAAGCTCTGCGAATACGGTTTCGGAAATCTGAAGGTAACAGTGGGCGAGCGGCTTTCGTATCCCGACGAAAAAATCACCGTATCCACGGCGGAGCAGCTCACTGATAAATCATTTGAGTCTCTTTCAATTATCTGCATCGAAAACGAGCAGGCGAAAAATCAGCTTCTGCGCGGCATTTCCGATGAGGATTTCATCCGAGCCAATGTTCCGATGACAAAATCCGAGGTGCGCGGAATTACAGTATCAAAGCTCTCGCTCACATCCGACTCGGTGGTTTACGACATCGGCGCGGGAACAGGCTCGGTTTCAGTCGAATGCGCACTCACGGCATTTAACGGAAGGGTTTACGCGGTCGAAAAAAACACCGACGCTCTCGGGCTGATAAAACAGAACGCAAAAAAATTCGGCTGTGAAAACATTACGGTTGTCGAAGGGTATGCACCCGATGTACTGAGCGAGCTTCCGGCACCCACACACGCTTTTATCGGCGGCAGTTCGGGAAATCTCGGAGATATAATAAACACGCTTCTCAAAAAGAATCCCGATGTGCGGATTGTACTTAATACCGTCACGCTTGAAACTCTGGCGGAGGCGACGGAATGCATAAAGGAATTCGGTTTTGCTTATTCCGAAGTTATATCGGCCAATATTTCGCGCTCGCAAAAAGCCGGACGGTACAATTTGATGACGGCGCAGAATCCTGTTTATATTATCACGCTTTCGGGGGGAATTTGCCATGCTTGACTGGTTTATTTTGCAGACTGCGGCGATAGCTCTCGGGTTTGTGCTTGATTTTATCATCGGCGACCCGTACTGTCTCAGCAGATTCCACCCGATCTGTGCAATCGGAAACTTTATCGGCTGGATTGACAGGCATCTGAGGCGTGAAAATGACGACAAGGGTAACCTGCGGCGCGGCGTAATAACCGTAATTCTGGTGGCGTTTATTTCTACGGCGGCTCCGGCGGTTATACTTATTCTTTCGTGGATGATTCACCCGATTCTGTATTTTGCGCTGAGCAGTATCATGTGCGCGCAGATTTTAGCGGCCCGTCAGCTGGCAAGGGAAAGCACAAAGGTTCAGCGTGCTCTCGAAAAAGGTGACACTGAAGGCGCGCGTTACGCTGTTTCAATGATTGTCGGACGAGATACGGAAGTCCTCGACGAAAACGGTATTTGCAGAGCCGCGGTGGAAACGGTTGCGGAAAACGCCTCCGACGGTGTGATTGCGCCGCTTTTCTGGATGATGCTGTTCGGTACGGTCGGCGGATTTTTCTATAAATCAATAAACACAATGGACTCGATGCTGGGGTACAAAAACGATAAATATCTGTATTTCGGACGTGCAGCGGCAAAAACGGACGACTTTGTCAACTTTATTCCCGCACGTCTTTCCGCGCTTTTGATGGTAATTGCCTGCCCTTTTTGCGGACTCAACGGCAAAAATGCGTGGAGAATTTTCAGACGCGACAGGTTAAAGCACGACAGCCCGAATTCCGCTCAGACTGAATCTGCCTGTGCCGGTGCTCTCGGAGTTCGTCTTGCCGGAGATGCGGTTTACGGAGGTATCGTGCACAAAAAAGAATACATAGGCGACCCCGGACGTGAAATCGAACCGGCTGACATCGCGCGGACAAACCGGCTTATGTATGTCGCGTCGCTGTTCATGCTCATACTGGCTCTGGCAATTCGTCTGGCGGTGAACTTATGCTTATAAAAAAGAAAAGTCCGCACGGAGGAGACATCTACACTCACTCGGCGGAGATTGATTTTTCGGCGAACATAAATCCCTACGGAATGCCGGATGCGGTCAGGGACGCCTTGATTTCGGCTGCGGCTGACTGTTCGGCTTATCCGGACCCGTATTGCACCGAGCTGCGGATGAAAATCGCGGAGGTGTGGGATGTTCCGTACGACTGCATTTTATGCGGAAACGGCGCGGCGGATCTGATTTATGCTTTTTCATACTCACTTCCCAAAGGCAGGCCTGCGCTTATCGTCTCCCCTACCTTCTGCGAATACTCTCAGTCGCTCACCGCCGCTGGAATTGAGACTGAATACTATTATCTAAAAAAAGAAAACGGGTTTCGGCTGACGGATGACATTCTTCGGATCGATTTTTCGCACTACTGCGCGGTTTTTATCTGCTCACCGAACAATCCCACCGGAATTACCGTTCCACCCGAGCTGATTGAGGCGATTGCAGGCAGTGGTGTCCGGCTGTTCTGCGATTTCTGTTTTTTGGATATGACCGAAAATCCGCAAAAATACGATATTCCGCAGCTCATTCAAAAACACCCGAACATTACAGTGCTCCTCGCGTTCACGAAAGGATATGCAATGGCGGGGGTGCGGCTTGGGTACGTTCTCTGCGGCGACGGTGAATTTTTGAATATTATGTCGGAAAAAACGCCCTGCTGGAACGTATCGACACTGGCTCAGAGGGCGGGAGTTGCTGCGCTTGACTGCGGAGAATGGCTCAGCGGCTGTGTCAGGCTTATTGCGTCGGAAAGACGGCGTGTGGCGGACGAAATGACCCGGCTCGGCATACTGGTGTACCCCGGGGAAGCCAATTATCTTCTTCTTTATTCGCCTCAGAACCTCGCGGAAAAGCTGCTTGAGCGCGGAATAATGGTCCGTGACTGCGGCAATTACGCCGGTCTTGGGCGAGGATACATCCGAATCGCGGTTCGCACTTATGATGAAAACAACAGGCTGATTGAAGCTGTCAGAGATATTACGGAGAAAAATTTATGAAAAAAGCTAAACCGATTATGATTCAAGGCACGATGTCGAACGCGGGAAAAAGTCTGCTCTGCGCCGCTCTTTGCCGAATATTCAAGCAGGATGGTTACAAGGTCGCGCCGTTCAAGTCTCAGAATATGGCTCTCAACTCTTTTATCACCGATGAAGGACTTGAAATGGGACGTGCGCAGGTTGTTCAGGCGGAGGCGGCCGGAATCAAACCCTCCGTTCTGATGAATCCGATTCTGCTCAAGCCCACGACCGATGTAGGCTCACAGGTTATCGTCAACGGCGAGGTGCGCGGAAATATGCGGGCGGTGGATTATTTCAAATACAAAACCCAGCTGATTCCCGACATAATGCGCGCATACGACACACTTGCGGAGGAAAACGATATAATAGTTATCGAAGGTGCGGGCAGTCCTGCCGAGATAAACCTCAAAAGCGTGGATATCGTCAACATGGGCATGGCTAAAATGGCAAAAGCCCCCGTTCTTCTGGTCGGAGATATTGACCGCGGTGGAGTTTTCGCGCAGTTATACGGAACCGTGGCGCTTCTTGAACCCGATGAGCGGGAGATGGTCAAAGCCACGATAATTAACAAGTTCCGCGGGGATGTTAAAATTCTCGAAAGCGGGCTCGATATGCTTTACAACCTCGTCAACGTTCCCTGCGCCGGCGTTGTGCCGTATGTTCACGTGGACATCGACGACGAAGACAGTCTCAGCGAGAGGCTGACATCCGGTGAACGCAAAGCAATCGACATCGCGGTCATCTCCCTTCCCCGCATATCGAATTTCACGGATTTTTCGCCGTTTTCGCGCTTCTCCACCGTATCTCTTCGCTATGTTAAAAACATTTTTGAACTCGGTTCGCCCGACATGATAATCATTCCCGGAACAAAGTCAACTATCTCCGACCTGAAATGGATGCGTCAGAACGGTCTTGAAGCGGAGATTTTGAAATCTTCCTCGCGCGGAACTCCCGTTTTCGGAATCTGCGGCGGTTTACAGATGCTCGGCAAAAAGATATCCGACCCGTACAATACCGAAAGCGGCGGCGAGATTGCAGGCATGGGACTTCTCCCGATTGAAACGGTGTTTGAGAAAGAAAAGACCCGTGTTCAGACTACAGGCAGTTTCAGTGGAATCGACGGTATTTTTTCCGGACTGAACGGATTGAACTATCGCGGATACGAGATTCACATGGGTCAAAGTGGCGACAATTCCGCGGTTTTACAGGAAGGAAACGTATACGGCAGCTACATCCACGGAATTTTC
>JBJFHS010000325.1:0-7120 GCA_051893885.1 Eubacteriales bacterium | reverse complement strand
AACCGATTGAAGTTCTTGCCAAGCTTCTTACAAGAAGCGTCCGCGTCCCCTCGTCCCCCCCTTCTCCACCCATCGATTTACCTGTACGTCTTAGCCAGTCCGCCGGCTGCGGTTTCGCGGTATCGGAAATTCATGTCTTTGCCGGTTTCGTACATCGTGCGCACAACCATGTCAAAAGAAATTTTGCGTGTTTCGGAGAGGAAGTTTGCGAGGCTGAGGGCGTTAATGGCTCTCATCGCGGCGACGGCGTTTCTCTCGATGCAGGGAATCTGGACAAGACCGCAGATCGGGTCGCAGGTCAGACCGAGGTGATGCTCGAGCGCAACCTCCGCGGCGTATTCGATCTGACTTATCGCCATTTCGTGAAGCTCACACAACGCAGCCGCAGCCATCGAGCACGCCGTGCCTATCTCCGCCTGACAGCCGCATTCCGCTCCCGAAACCGAGGCGTTCGTCTTCACAATGTTTCCGATAAGCCCGGCAACAGCGAGCGCACGGATAATTTTTTCGTCCGAAAATCCCTTCTGCTCGCGCATATACCGCAGAACCGACGGAAGTACCGCACAGGCTCCGCAGGTCGGCGCAGTTACTATCGTTCCGCAGTCGGCGTTCTGTTCGCTTGCGGCAAAGGCGTAGGAGCACACAATCCTGTTTTCGCGCGTGCTTGAGGACTCGTCGATGTGCCGCTGGTTGAACAGATACTGCGCCTTTCTCTCAACACCAAGTCCGCCCGGCAGTGTTCCGCGCTTCATCAGCCCCTCGTCGATCGACTTCATCATTACGATCCACACATCCTCTAAAAACGCGCGTATTCCGTCCCCCTCGTGCTCGAAAACATAGTCCGACAGCCGGATGTTGCGGTCAAGACAGTGCTCCGCAATCTCCGAAAAGGTCGATTCCGCGTAAATCTCTTCCGAGCTGTCAGCCTTACGCCCCTCGATCACGATGTCTCCGCCGCCGACAGACATGACCCGCTCACGCGCCGTCTCGTTTCCATTCTCGTCGTAGGCGAAGATGTCCATTGTGTTTTCGTGCGGCAGACGGAGTGAGTGGTCCCTGTTCCATTCGATTTCGCACTTCACCGGCTCAAATCCTTCAATAATCGCGCGGTCCGTGCTGTGCCCCTTTCCGGTTTCCGCGAGAGAGCCGTAGAGTATGACCCTGTACGACGCCGCTCCCTGATGCTCCGATTTGAACAGCTTCACTGCCTTTTCGGGCCCCATCGTGTGCGAGCTCGACGGTCCGCGGCCGATTTTGAATACTTCTCTTATTGATTTCATATCGTTACCTGCATTAATGTAATTGATTTAATTTATATAGTCGACTGAAATAATTTGCTATAGACAGCCGGACATGACAACAGGGCAACATTATTCTGCCGCCCTGCCTGTTTTTTCAGTTTTTGTAGCCCTCTTTTTCGAGACGCTCGTAAAGCTCCTTTGTTTTCTTCTTTCTGTGGAGCGCCGGACCGAATATTCCACCGGCAACTCCGAGAGCCAGAACGGCGAGAAGGGCATAGTCAACCCAGCCGGGCACGCTGTCTCCGAAAATCGCGCTGTTCCTGTGCTTCGGAGCGGTGGATTTTGCCGAGAACGACGCCTCACCGCTGTAATCCGAGCTGAGGTATTTGAGCGAGAGATTTTTTGACGCAAGAGCCGTAGAGGAGGTGCTTACGTCGATGTCGATGCCCTCAACAACAAGCGAATGTGTCGTGCTTACCGGAGCGTCAGCGGTAAAACTTCCGCCGAGCAGGTTCACGCATCTGCCGTTTATCGCGTATCCGTCGGGAGAGGTCACGTGAATGTTCATCGTTCCGTCCACAAAGGAGAAGTCGGACGCATCGCTGTAAATTCCGTACGTTCCCGCGGTGATTTCGTATTTTCCGTCAATCAGGCGGATTTTCTGCGTGTTGTCCTGGGAGATGAGGTAAAATCCAATTTCTCCCGCCTCAACTGTGAGCGAGCCCGAGCCCTTGAAAATCACCGTTCCCGCGCACGAAACACCGTATTTTGCGGCTTTGATGTAGTTTTTGCCTTCGAGAACTACCGTGCAGTTTTTCGGAAGCCGAAGCCCGTACGCGTCCTCGGTGTCGATATTCAGCCCGTTGAGCGTGAGTGTATCGTACCTGTTCTGCCAGTTATAGCCGGCTCCGACCTGGTTTTTGTTTGCGGTTGCAATGTTGACGGTCGAGGTTATCCTGTCGGCAGCGTAAGCCTTATGCGGCGTGACAAAAACGCACAGCGACAAGGCAATACAAAAAGTCAGCACTGCCGAAATAATTCTGCGCCCTGTAATTCTCATTAAAATGACTCCTGTTTACGAATTTTGTTAAAATCTGAATAACATTTTACCACAATACGCCGGAAAAATCAACAGCAAACCGCGATACAAGTTATTTTTTCAGCTGTATTATAGTATTCCGTCACTTTGTCTTCACATTTGCGCGCTGATTTAAAATATGCGAGCGGTATTCGACGGAGTAAAGTGCGCGGAAAAGAAGTGCCTCGCCGAACGACGCCAGATAAACGACCGCTTCAAGGTGCAGGGAAGTGTTCTTTACCGTCACCGAGTAAAATCCGCCGAGCAGCAGAATCAGAGCGGAGGCAAAAACCGAGGCTGTCGAGCGCAGAACATACCGCACCCCTGTCCTTGAGTGAGTGTCCCACCACGCGAGAAACGCCGGAATCATTATAAAGACAAACAGCACCGCGAAAACCGGCAGGCTCATCTCGAAAAATGTGTCGAGCATCCCGCCCGCCCACTCCGCCATGTTGTTTTCAGCCGATTTGACGACGGAGCGCGACAAAATAGCAGCGGCGGCGAAAAGCAATGCCCCGACAGAAGCCAGCGCGGAATCAGCGATAAACATAGCTTTCCGTTTGGCCGGAAATTTCCTCCAGAAAATGTCCAGCGCGGCAAAAACAACGCACGCAAAAACCGATAATACCGTGTACGCCATTATTCGATTATAATCTCGGCGGCGCTGCGTTTGGGAACATAGTGAATTCCGGCTTTGTCGCGGTAATACGCAGTCTCTCTGCTTTTGGGTAGCTCGCAGATGAACACGGTTTCGTCCGGCACACCGAGCGCGAGGAGCACAATCGGCTTGTATTTTTTCGGAATCAGCAGCGTTTTCGACAGCTCGTCCGGGTTGAACGCGCCTATCATGCAGCCGCCGTAACCGAGTTCGCACGCCTGAAGCATAATCGTCTGAGATGCAACACCCGCGTCAAACCTCGCGCCGTCCACATTTGCGCAGACAGAGGTATCGCAGCAGACCGCGATAAAAGCGACGGGGTGGTGTCCGTCCGGAGGCAGCTTCACGTCTTTCAAGAGTCCGCCCCATTTTGTCAGCGCGAGAACCTCCTCGACCTCGTCGTGTTCATAAACGAGGCGGTATTTCAGCGGCTGAAGATTGACGGCACTCGGGCAGAGACGCGCGGTTTCAATGAGGTCAGTGAGGTCCTCTTTTCCAATTTTTTTGGATTCGTCAAAGCTGCGGTAGCTTCTGGAATCCGCAACAATATCTCTGAGCATTTTTTCACCTTACAAATCAATAGAATTTTTTGTGTGGCAGCGTGACGCCTGATATATCGTCGGATTTACGTTATTATAACATATTTTCGGGCGATTTTAAACCGAATTTTGTTAATATTACTTCACAAGTTCGATTCCCTCGGGCAGAGAGCACTTCAGACCCTTGTCCTCGCCCATTTCAACCTCGATAGTTCCGTGAGGTGTCGGGACGGTGCCGCGAATCCACTTCAGACCGCTGAGATTGGGCTCGATTCTGACCTTTTTGTATCCCGCCTCAAGAGGTTTTACGCCGAGCACGTTTGAAGCGATGTACGGTGCGGGACCCGACGCCCATCCGTGGCATAAGCTGTGGCGCAGACCGGTGTAGCAGAACGCGCCGAAGTCACCGTGAATGTCGCGCTTTCCGTCGGGAACGACATCTGTAATCGGAGCTGCGTTTTCCATCCAGTCGATGTTGAAGTCCTCCCAGAACGTCGTCGCGCCCATCTTGAGCATTCCGCCCCAGTATTCGCGCATTATATCGAGTGCCTCCGCGTGTTTTCCCGCCATAGCCGCTGCGGTAAGCGTGTAGTATCCGAGGAAGGTTGAAAGGCCGCGCGCACCTCCGACGGAAATGCATTCGTTGAACGCCTTTTCGGGGTCAAGAAGTCCGCCTGCAACCATGAGAGCCGCAGACTGCTTCCACTCACCCGGATTCGGAACGTGTTTGAGCATTCTGTCCGCCGCGATGTAGCACTCAGCCGCTGTTTCGCTCTCGCCGAGCAGCTTCATGATTTCTCCGCCCGCGAGGAGAGCAAGACGCAGAAGTCCCTGTAAGCCGCAGTGCTTTGCATCCTCGTAGTCGTTTGTGGGCCAGTCGAAGAACTTTCCGCCGGGCAGGTTTTCTCTGCCGTCCTCACCCACATATCCGATGTATCTTGTGAGCATTTCTTTTATGTAGTCTTTCTGCTTTGCGAGGTATTCGTAGTTGCCGGTTCCGAAATACCACTCGCGGTGACACAGCAGCCACCACAGGTTGTACGCGGAGATTCCGTTCATCGAATCGCTCGGCGGGGTGATGTCTCGGACAAAATCGAGCGACTTGGGAACGACCTCGTTTTCACCGAATACTGCAAGAATCGCGGCGAGCTCGGTGTTCATATCCCCCGCCCAGACGAGACGGTCGCGCTTGATTCCGTCCCACAGGTATCTCTGCATATTGAGGTGAACGGTGTACGCGGCGGTGTTGTAGATTTTTTCGACAAGCGGGTCGCTGCACTCAAAGCTGCCCTTGTATTCGATGTCGCGGAAAACAAGAACTGCGGTGATCGAGCGGATTTCGGCGAAAACTTCCGGCGTGAGCAGTTCTACATATGCAAAACGGAAGCCGCTCTCGTTGGTTTCGTTTGAGCTCCACGAGCCGGAGATAATTGTCATATCCCGCGCGGCGTGGTCGTTTGTGGCGTTTTTGACTCCGACCGAGGACATGGCCTCCGAAACGCTCTCGCCGAGGGTGATTCTGAACTGCGCGCTTGAAGCGTTCATTCCCCAGATTGACAGGTTGAGCGTACCGTGCAGCTCACGGCCGAAATCGACGAGCACACCGGCTTTGACGTCCGAGCCGCGGTTGTCGAGCACGCACTGGTTGTGATAGGAATAAATTGCGACCTGAGCGGGCTTGTACTCGAGGAGATAGTTTTCGCCGCTTGTTCTGCCGTTTTTAAGCACGACTCTGCTCGGGAAAACCGTCTTGCGCGCTCTCTCGTCGTCGATTCCGTAAATTCCGAATTTTTCCTGAAGTTTCATTTTTTACCTCACTGAAAATAAAATGTTTGCTATGAGTATATCACATAAATCGAAAATATACAATGACGTTTTCAGTCAAAAAGTTGACAAATTCGGGGTAAGGGAGTATTATATAATCAGAATCATTAAAATTTTGGGAGAATCAGGATGACACTGACCGAAAGATTTTTAAAATACGTAAAAATACCGACCTCGAGCGACGACAACTCAAAAACCGTACCCACCGCCGCAAAGGAGTTTGACCTCGCCCGCGTTCTTGTGGACGACATGAAGGAGATAGGCATATCCGACGCCTATGTCAACGACAAGTGCTACGTCTACGGGCATATTCCGGCGACGGCAGGGTGTGAGGGCAAGCCCAAAATCGGATTTATCGCGCACATTGACACCTCCCCCGATTTCGCCGACTCGCCTGTGAAGGTGCAGATCATCGAAAACTACGACGGAGGGGACGTTTCTCTCGGAAGCTCGGGAAGAACAATCACCACGGAGTCATTCCCTCACCTGAAAACACTCGCCGGAAGAACGCTCATCACGACCGACGGAAACACCCTCCTCGGCGCGGACGACAAATCCGGTGTGGCGGAAATTCTGTATGCGGCTGAGCGTATCATAAAGGAGGGCATCCCCCACGGGCCGGTTTCGATAGCCTTTACGCCTGACGAGGAGTGCGGCACGTCGGCTGACAATTTCGACCTCGGGGCATTTGACGCGTCCCTCGCATATACCGTCGACGGCGGCAGTGAGGGCGAGGTTGTGTACGAAAACTTCAACGCCTGCTCCGCTACATTTGAGATAAACGGCTTCAACATTCACCCGGGCGAGGCGAAAAACCGAATGATCAACGCCTCTCTCGTCGCGATGGAGATAAACGCGCTTCTCCCGGGCTGCGAAACACCGCGCGACACAGAGGGATACGAGGGATTTTTCCACCTCTGCGGTATGCAGGGCTGCGTTGAGAAAGCCGGGCTTCACTACATTGTCCGCGACCACAGTGCCGCCAGATTCGACTCGCGCAAGGAGACGCTGAGGCACATCGAAAAAATCATCAACGAAAAATACGGCGACGGAACGGCAGTCCTGACCATCCGCGACTCGTACAGAAACATGGAGGAGGTCGTGCGCAGCCGCTTTGAAGTTGTGGAGACAGCAAACCGCGCAATAAAGCTCGCCGGACTTGAGCCCGACCACAACCCCATCAGAGGCGGAACCGACGGCGCAAGGCTCTCCTTCATGGGGCTCCCCACCCCGAACCTCGGAACAGGCGGCTACGCTTTCCACGGCCCATACGAGCACATAACAGTCGAAGGAATGGAAAAATCCGCCGAGATTATAATGAATATAGTAAAGCTATGGGCTGAGTGAGGGGGACGCGGACGCTTCTTGTAAGAAGCTTGGCAAGAACTTCAGACGTTGTTATCATTTATCGTGTAATGCGTATGGTGGCGGAATCACTTCGGACGGGTCAGCTGGCCTCGCGGCTTGATATAGATATCCTCGACCTCAGAAAGGGTGGAGCGAGCTCGAAATTGATTTATCAATTTATGGGACACGCCAACCCTGCTCGAGATAGCCGTATGGAACACCTTGATTTCGTAACTTACAATAAAGAAATACTGACTCGCGTGCGTAGTGAAGAAAAACGAAATTTTCAGTTTCGCAGCTGACTGAATTGTTTGTTCGCTTCAAGACGACGTGAGTCAGTATTTCTTTATTGTAAGTTACTGAATCAAGGTATTCTAAACGGCTATCTCGAGCAGGGTCTCGGCGGTCCCTGCGAGCTCACTCCACTACTTCT
>JBJFHS010000324.1:0-29096 GCA_051893885.1 Eubacteriales bacterium | reverse complement strand
ATAATCGTCTTCCGTATACATAGCGTCAGGCCATGCGGGTGCAGAAAATGCCCTCGGGAAGTGAAGATTCGTCAACAGTAACGGTATAGTCGCTGTACGAACGTGCGGGAGAACCATCGTTTTCTCTGCGCTTCACCTGTACTGCTTCAAACAATTTATGAGCCGGAGCGCAGCCCAGTTCGGAATCGTGTTTGAATACGATAAGTTCCCGAACCGCCATTTTTCCGCGCGCAGCCGAATGGTCAAATTCAAACATATTCAGAATTGCGTTCCAGAGAAGCTCAAGGTCGTCTTCGGTGAATCCGGTGGTCTTTCGCGCCAGATTGGCTGAAACGTATCCTTCGCAGCGGTACAGTCCGTATGGAACTATGTATTTCCGTCCCATTTCGGTTCCCTTCTTTTCGGCGTCGGCTTCGGTGGTTATGGCTACACGGGTGATAGTAACCTCCTGCGGAACCACAGGCTCAATGCTTCTCGCAAATCCCAGCTGTACCGGTCCGCGCACCTGACCACAGTTCAAAGCGGATTTTACAAACGTAGTCATAACAGCGCCGAAGGTACGGATATCGAAAAAGTTTGTGCACATCCAGTCCTTGATTTTTTTGTCAAGCTCCGGGTCGTCCTTTTTCTTTTCCTTGATGTTTTTATCGGTCAGATTCAGCGCAAGATAAGCTTCGTTGTCGCTTCGGTTAAGCGGTACGCTGTCCTTGATGTAGATTCGGTAGCCGGGTTCGTTTTCCTTGACGGTTTCTACGTAATTGCGGATTTTGCGTTTCAGGCATACATCCGTTACCAGACCGAGTCCGGTTTCGGGATCAACGCGCGGCATATTTCCTGCGTCGGGGTCTCCGTTGGGATTTCCGTTTTCGACATCGAACAGTATTACAAATTCATAGCGGTTTTTTATGATTTCAGACATTTTCGTTTTCCTCCTGTTTTTTGGTGAATCGAGCTGCGACCTGATGGTAGTATCCGAGCTGGAAGGAACCCTGTTCGGGCAGAGTCATTCTCGCCGGATATCTTATCGGTAGCTTATCTGTGATTTCAAGAATCTGTTTTTCGTAAAATACTGCGAGTCCCGGCTTGTCTCCGCGGATTTTCTTCAGGTGATTCTTTGAAAGGTTGTCCAGTGTGGGAAAAATCACGGCGGGAGAAGCGGACGCAGAGTTAAAATATTTATCCTTGATTGTGGAATTGATGCCCGGGTTCGCGGCTGACTGGATATCCTCATACAAGGCAAACAGCCGTCCGAGGCAATACGGAATATAATCGGTTTCGCGGTTGAGTGACACGGTCAACACCTCCTTCGGTACTTCTTTGTTTTCATTTTTCAGATAATATGCTTTTATAATTGCGGCTCGCTCACGGTTTATCTCACGGTCTGCGCGGATTCTCAGAGTCACGCCGTTTAGCAGTGTCGCAGGATAGAGTGTGTCGGTGAGTACGGACTGCAGAACTGCTCCCGACATATTGGCTGACGGAGATTTGTCGCGGGAGTTCAGGTTTACCGTTTCCTGCAGCATCCGCCAAATGGGAATCGTATCAAACTGGTCATATGCGGTTCGGGCAATCTCCATCCGATCGTAATGGTTTTTGATATTCTCAAGGAAAGAGCCGAAGGTATTCCTCAAAAAGAATCGAACCGAAAGCCGAGCCGCGTTTGGTGAAATTCCGAGAATATAGAACGTCCGGTCGGGAGAAAGAAGGGTTTCGTCGTATTCGACTTTCTCGCCACTGAGCAGTTTTTTGGTTTTCTCCCATAGCTCCGCTTCGGAATAACGCTTGGAGGAACCGTTGAACATTCCGCCGAACAGACCCTGATATGCTTCCTCCGCTCCCTCAGCCCAGAAAAGCACCGTTGTATCACCGATTCGCACTGTATGCTGTGTGTCGGAGATGAGATAGTTCAGCGCGGAAGTATAGGCAAATGCGGCGTACTTTCCTGTGGGTGCGTTCAGGTTCTGTTCTTTTCCGTATGAACAAAATGCCGGTGCGTTAAATGAAACCAGTGCGGCTCCGGCTGACTGTGCTCCGATTACACCTTTGATTGACGGATGCACCGCCTCAACCGGGCCTGTTTTTCCCGTGACAAGGCAAGTCATTACCGGCCCGCCGCTGTCAGTCTGATAATGCGCCTGCCATGCCTGTCTGATTGCCGGATCATCGTGAACAGGCAGCATATTGTAGTAAAAAATCAGATTGACGCCCGAAATGAGCTCATCCCACACATCAGTGAGGGCAGGATTTTCTGAGGCGTTTTCCGGCTTCCAGTTCTTGAAAAAGGCAAGAACGGCTTTTGCGGCAGGTGTTTCGACGTTTTCAAGAATCGTTTCATGCAGTTCACGGCAGGCTTTATAGCAGTCCGCGGTTCTCTCAGGCTTTCCTTTGGTGTCAACTCCGAGAATATATCCCGAATTGTCGCAGAGAAAGTTCGCAGCTATTCCAGATGCTCTTTTCACAGGAGAAGGAACTTTTATTTTCTGTGGAAGCAGAATTTTTTTTGTCCCTTTCGGAACCTCCTCTTTCAAAGTAAGAGTTTGAATTATTTCTCCACTGTCACTTAAACACAGACCATAGGAAACCTTCTGAAGGTTCCAGCCCGGCGCCGCGATTTTATCCTTTGCCGCAAGGTCTTCATAATAGCGGACCAATGCCTGAAGAATCATCCTATCACCTCCCCCGAATCTCTCGACGGAACCGCAAGTACCCCGTTGTTCAGCTCGGCGCGGAAAAACAAAGGACGGATATTGTCAGGGTCACTGAAGTCCATATCCCAGAGCATATATCCCAGCTCACGTTTTCCTATCAGCTCCGGCGGACATTCGGGAATCTCGTCGCACATAGCGAAGCTGACGGGAAATTCGCGGCATCCGAAATAGGGGGTGTGATAGCATTGTCCGCGTTTTATCCTGCGTTTTACGATATCCTGAAATTTTCCGGGATTATCTGACGGTGCGGCGTTGACTGTCATATCGAAATGCGCTTCGATGACATAATGCACGTCACGCAGAACCATTGCCGCACGCTGCTGAATATCCTGTGAGGTGGAAATATACAGTTCTCCGGCGCCGCGTTCCATGACGGTTCTGGCTTTTGAAGCAAGGCAGGTGGATTTTACTTCGTTGCGGCGGATGTTAGTAAATCGTATGGGACTGCACACATGAATGCTGTCCACCCGCCACATCAGACCGGGATGCCAGAAGACTGCTTCCAAAATACCGCGGGCTGCTGACGGCGTCATTACATCATAGCTCACACGTTCGGTTTTCATTTCGGGTCTGGTAAACAGCGCGTAATCTCCCCAGACCTCCAAACGAACGGACATATTAGTCACTCCTTTCTGTATTGGTTTTTATTGGAAAATTTTGCTTACAAGGCTATTATAACACCATATAATGGCTTTGTCAATATATTTTTTCAAAAACTAGAATATGTAATTACAACTCGCTTAATATATGAAGTTATTAAGACTTGATTTATTAAAATATATCGTGTATAATTAAATAGTCATTTGCGTAATGCAGAAAAACCGCTACATTGCGTAAGTGTGGATTGAAATAAAAATTAGAATATGTAGAAAAAGTCACCCGGAGGTTAAATTACAGCTTCCGGGTGTTTTCTATCCTTAAATAAATTCACCCTTGCCTGTGTCGGCGGTCAGAGAAAGTCCTGTTTTTGAATCATAAAGCTCCATATTCGACAGAACAAAAACATCCTCACCTACGGCTTCAATGTCGCCGGCGTCGAACAATGCCTTAAAATGATCTTCATATACAGAAACGCTGTACTGACCGAGCCGGCGCATGAGTTTTTTGCTGATTTCTCCATATCGGTATTTCTCGATCAGCTCCCTGCCCTCTCCCACGGGAATATATATGCTTCTCGTATTGCTCTCAATCAGCTTGAACTGTTCGGCTACGGTTTTGATGGGCACATTGTTTTTTTCAAGCTGCTCCAATATTCTGTGAGAATCGACTGCGTCATCACCTTTGAGCCGATTGTAAAACTCAAAATACTGATGAATCGCCTCTGCGGATGAAAGGTCGCTGTAATTCCTCAAAACAACCTGCGCGGCGTCGATTGCCTGAGCAAAAAGTCTGGGCGGACGTTTTTCCGGCTTGAATACTGTTACTATACTTTCGCTCCGTTTCCGTTTTCCCTCCCTGTTGCATCGTCCTGCGGCCTGTAAAATCGAATCAAGGCCTGCTTCTTCACGATAAACGCTCGGAAAATCCACGTCAACGCCGGCTTCGATCAAAGATGTGGATACAACACGGCACGGTAAATTACATTTCAGACGCTCGCGGATTTCAGACAGTATTTTTCTGCGGTCGTCGGCAGTCATCAGGGTAGACAAATGAAATTTTCCGCCGGAATCAAGCAAATCATATATTTCCCGCGCCGCAGACCGGCTGTTGACAATGCACAAAACCTGCGAATGCTCATTTAATTCTGCGGCAAGAGAGACATAACTCATTTTTCCGGCTATGTGAAATGACACACGCCCAAAAACATCGTCCTTCTGCAGCTCGGTGGGACACAATTCCACGGGAGTAATATTCGGCAGGTATTCAGCAAAAAACGGCTCCAGAACCGGCTGAGTCGCTGTGCAGAGAACCGCAGTAACTCCGTAATGGGCAATAAGCTGTGAAACTGCGTGAATACATGGCCGCAGATACGGAAACGGCAGCATCTGCGCTTCGTCAAAAATCACAATGCTGTCAGCGATATTGTGAAGCTTGCGGCATTTAGAGCTGCGGTTTGCGAAAAGGGACTCAAAAAACTGCACCGCCGTGGTCACCACTATAGGAGCGTCCCAGTTTTCCACCGCACGCGAAAATCGAATGCTGTCCTTGTCAAGCTCGTCGCCGGAATCATATAAAACTCCGCTGTGATGCTCGAGCACGTTTTCGTCTCCAAGGATTTTCCGGAAAACATCGGCGGTCTGTTCGATTATGGAGGTATATGGGATAACATAAATGACTCGGCGTTTGGGACTATCTGGCTGCATCGCACGTTTCAGAGCAAATGCCAGAGATGCAACGGTTTTTCCGCCCCCTGTAGGTACTGTCAGTGTGAGCAGGTCGGAGGTTTCGGTTTTGCCGCGCTCCATACATTCGGTCAAAATGGCACAGCGTTTTTCGTTCAGTTCATTTTTCGGCGGAAACCAGTCGGAAATATAGGAGTCCAGACGGCGGTTCAGCTCTGCCATGTCGGAATATGCGTTTTCTGAGTACGGCTCACCCTGCATAAATTCGGCGGTGTCAATAAAATCCGCATCAACCAGGCATGAGTACAGCATCCGAATAAAGAAAATATCGTCCAGCGGATTTTTATTAAGGTAGGTCGGCACGGAAGCGGCAGGAAGTCTGATTTCGTTTTTCCATTGCGAATAATCACAGATACGCCCATCGGTTCCGCGATTGATTCTTCCGAAAAAAGTGGAGCCGGAGTGTTCGTCACACACACCGCCGTCAGGTAGTCCGCTGTGATGTCCCAGAACCGCATATGCGGCGTGAAGCTGACCGAGTTTCAGACATTCCAGCGCACCGGCCGTGGAGTGGTCTACTTTTTTGACGTTTGCTTTCAGGCGGTTCTGAAATTCTTTGGAGTATTTTCCGATATCGTGGGACATTCCTGCAAGGATACCGAGTTCCCGTGCTCCGAAATGAGAAGCAAATTCACCGCAGAGCCGGGCAGAACCGTTCAGATGGTCAAAAACACTTTGTTCGCGCTTGTCTTCTGAAATATGGCTTAGATAATCGGACATCGTTTTTTCCCTCCGTTATGGTAATATTCCAATATTTATCTTTTTTTACATATTTTTCTATATTCAGTTTACCACATTTGCTGTGTAATTTAAAGGTATTTACTGTTTTTTTGTTGATAAAAATATAATTTTGTATAAATCAGTCAAAAACATCCTCCGTATTTTATCAAATATTACAGGCAAAAAAGAAAAGCCGACCATAACTGGCCAGCCTTTCATTAAAGTTATTCAATTCATCAGCTGATTTTCAGTCTGTATTTTCAAATCTGATTGTAATAATCAGCTTTCCGTCGTTATAGCTCGCTTCAATACTGCCGCCCATCCGTTCAGTCAGGACCTTTGCAATGGATAATCCCAGACCGGTTGAGTTTCGGCTGGCTTCCACCGTGTAGAAACGGTCAAACAATCTTCCAACCGCGACTGCATTCAGGTTCTGCGCCGTATTTGTAAAGGTGATGTTGCCGTCCTTATCCATAACGACAGCCAAATCCCCGTCCGAATATTTCAGCGCGTTGCTGATGATGTTGGAGAAAATACGGCTGACCGCACCTGCATCCAATTCACGGTAAACGGGTTCATCCGGCAATTCAATTTCGGGCTGAATCCCTTTTTCCTGCATGAGCGCATAGAACGACAGCAGACTTTCTTCCAATGCCCGGACTATATCCATGCGCTCCGGTTTCAGCTCATGGGAAGATGTGACCACGCTGTATCGGAACAGTTCTTCAGTCAGGTTCTTCAGGACTTCCGTTCTGTTCTGAATCTGGGAAAGATAACGCTGAACGGTTTCGCTCTTTTCCTCGCGCTCCAGCAGATCGAGATAACCGCTGATTGCAGTGAGCGGCGTTCTCAGATCGTGGGATATGTTGGTGACGGCTTCCTTTAGCTCCAGGTCTCCCTGCTGAAAACGATGGCGTTCCTTGCGCAGCAGACGGAGTTCCACATTAATGTCCGCAGTCAGTTTTCGCATATAGGGATCTCTCGAAGAAATATCAATGATGGTGTTGGTGTCTGCCGTCAGCTTATCGTGAAACGCTTCTGTGATTTCTTTTACGGATTTGTGCAAAAAATAAACCTTCGCAGCCAATACCAAAACAATCAGAAGAAGTATTCCGACAATGATAAGCAGCAGTTTTTCCATTTGAGCTCCTTAAATAATATCTCTTTTTCTGAACGGCATATAACCCGCAACCGTAGTAATTATCAGCATGACGACGGACAAAACAGGCCAGCGCGCGGCTCTTTCGCAATCCAGATCATTCAGCTGGATGGTTTGTCCCGTCGGCAGAATATCGGCGATAAGCTCATAAATTTTGCGCTGATTTCCTTCAACATACGCCGGATTATCGATCAGATCCCCGAACTCAACTCCGCCGTCCATTGTTACACTGACATAGGAGTATGTAGTCGGTTCCTCAGCCAGTGCGTTCAGACAATAAGACGCCAGCAGCAAAATCGCAAACAGAAAGATAATCGAAACCACAAGGGACGCTGCCTTACCGCGCACATTCATGCAGATTCCCACATTGATCGCCGAAAACACCGAAGCTATCAGCGCGCAGCACAACACCAGAAAAGCAACATTCGTCCATTCCGTCTGAAATTCACGGAAAAAGATATATCCCGATACGCCGGAAAACAGAAGCATGGCAGAAAGCAGAATCAGTGAGGCTGTCAGACAGGTGATATATTCCGCAAAATACACCTGCGTCCGGTTGTATCCCACAATCAGCTTGTTTCGGATCGTATGCTCGTCAAACTCCGTGCCCAGACGCATACTGATAAGGAAAACGAATACAAAGCCTATTGCGGGAAGCATATTGAACATCATTTCTTCGACATAATACTGCTGATCGGTATATTTCATGGCAGTATTATAACTCATCCAGCTGAAAAAGACTGAACCTATGGTAACAAACACCACAGCAAGCCAGAACATTTTCTCCTTCCACAGACGGGCGAAATTTGCAGACAACAGTTTACGCATTCTCACCGCCTCCTATCAGAGAAATATAGTAGCTCTCCAGGCTTTCGTCTTTTTCCTGCATTGAAAGCACTTCGCAGTTTTCCTTTGCCAGAGCGACGGTAAGCTGGGTCACGTTGATTTTAGCGAACACATCCGCTTCGGTTTCGGAGATGATTTTGTACTCCAGATTCATTGAGTCCAGAACACGGGCCAAAGCAGAGACGTCAGTCACCTCCATACGGACACACTTGCGGCAGACTGCATCCAGTTCCTCTGCGCTGAGCTCCTTCACCATGCGTCCGTTGTCAATGATGCCGTAGTGCGTAGCCAGACGGGACAGCTCGTCCAGAATGTGGCTTGAAATCAGCACGGTAATTTGTTTTTCGCGGTTCAGCTTCAGAATCAGCTCCCGCATTTCCACTATTCCCTGCGGATCAAGACCGTTGACAGGCTCGTCCAGCACCAGAAAATCGGGATCACCCGCCAATGCAACGGCAATACCCAGACGCTGTTTCATACCGAGAGAGAAATTCTTTGCTTTTTTCCTGCCGGTATTCTCGAGCCCGACCAGCTTCAATAGTTCGGGAATACCGTCAAAAGACGGCAGACCGAGGACGAGATACTGCTGCCTCAGATTTTCCTCCGCTGTCATATCCATGTAGATGGACGGAGTTTCAACTACAGCACCCATTCGGCGGCGGGATTTGGTGATATCCTTGCTGTCATTTCGGATGCCGTACAGAGTAAAATCGCCGGATGTCGGTTCCTGCAGTCCGCAGATCAGGCGAATCAAAGTTGTCTTACCGGCGCCGTTCTTTCCCACAAAGCCATAGATTGAGCCTTTGGGAACGTTCATGGTAAGACCGGAAAGTGCCTGAAAGTTTTTATATTTTTTTGTCAGGCAGTTTGTTTGCAAAACACAGTTCATATTATGTTACCTCCTTTGATGACTTAAGTTTACAAAACAAAAGTCAAGAAAGCAGTCAAGAAAAACGTCAGGATTTGGTCAAGATTTCTGTTCCGCCAGTTTGAAGCCGATGCCCCAGACGGTTTCGATGTAATCCACACCGCTGACATCCTGTAATTTTTTTCGCAGGTTGCTGATGTGCTGTTTCAGTGAGCGCTCGGTGCAGTCAGGTGTGTCGATGCTGATGCGGTCCAACAAAACGCTCTTGGCAATGACCTGTTTCGGGTTTTCCATCAGCAGTTTCAGAATAGCGTACTCCGTTCTGGTCAGCTTTACCGCCTGTCCCCGAACAGTCAGGGAAAGCGACATAGTATCGAGAGTCAGTTCCCCCACAGACAGCGTATTGCTCTCCCCCTGATGTTCCGCCTTACGCAGCTGAACGGTAATTCGGGCGAGCAGTTCTTTGGTGTCAAACGGCTTCGTCATATAATCGGCTGCACCGCTCAGCAGAAGATTCACCTTGTCCTGCACATCCACCTTCGCGCTGAGGACGATGACGGGAATGTTTTCAATGTGCCCGAGGACTTCTTCGCCTGTCAGTCCGGGAAGCATCAAATCAAGCAGAATCAAGTCCGGCTTATTCTGTGAAAGAAGATATAAGGCCTCCGTACCCGAATACGCGCGAAGTACGGAATAGCCCTCTTTTGTCAGAACTTCCGTCAGCATATCTCCGATGTGAATATCATCATCTATGACTGCGATTGTTTTCATAAAACCCCCGCGATAAAATTGTTTTCGACCTTATCAGTATAGCACATTAGTATGAATTTTTCTACTGCAAACATTGACCTTCTGTCGAAAGCGTTACAGAAATGAGTGAGTTAATTTAGGACATACTCGAGACACACACATCAGGCTGCTAATAATTTTTATGAATCACCCGGTTCTCCGGAATGTATTTTAATGACAAAAATCGTTTTTCCGATATTTATTTTCTGAAACGAATGTGTTATAATACCATCAGATAAAGAGTAAGCGTGACTCTTGGGTACAAAATTACCGAAAAGGAGAACTATCTATGCAGTTTGAACCTCTTGAACAATGGATCTGGCTTCCCGACGACAAATATCCGGACAACCAGACCACATCACACAGCTGTATGTCCGGCGAAGACAGCAAAAAATACGGGCATTACACCGTTGTCCGCTGCGGAAGAAATTATCGCTTCGACAAATCCATCACATCAGTAAAAATCCGTACCAGCGGCGACACCTTTTTCCGCCTGTATGTCAACGATATCAGAAAAGTAACAGGCCCTGCATCCGTCGGAGGAGATTTTCTTTCAAACGACAGAGTCAGAGGGCAGCATTATGCCACAGAACTGACGCTGTCCGACGAATTCCCGGGACTTGCCGAAGGACTTCTCGATTTTTCTGCGGTCGTTCGTATGCAGTCAATCCAGATGTTTGAATTCTCACAGGGACACGGCGGCTTCTTCCTGACGGCTCATGTCCGTTTTGCCGACGGCACCAAGACAGTGCTCCGAACGGACGAAAACTGGATGATTCAGTCTCTTCCCGCACACACCTCCGCCGGACATTATGACGGTACCATTGAGACTCCCTCCCCTGTTCAGGCGAAGCGGATCACCAATATATGGCACTGTCTGACCTCCCCTCTCCCGCCAGCCACAGAAACGATGATTGCACCGAAAAACAACCGGATCACCGTACCTGCCGGAGAAAACGTAGATGTGATTCTCCCCATGGACATGATTTATACAGGATATCCTGCCGTAAAAGCCGAGACAAATGGTAAAATCAGCGTGGAGCTGCGCTGTATCGAAACGTGTGAAGGCGGTTCGGGCGAATATTATGTTTTTGACAAAAATGATTCCTACTGCGGCTTTACTCTGCACAGCGCCGGAAAACTCCGTGTCAAGGCGGAAAACCACAGCGACTCGCCCGCAGAGTTGGAAGTGACGTTCTATGCCTCACATTATCCGGTAGATGTACAGGCGGCAACCAAAACAAGCGACCCGGATTTGAACCTTGTATTGGACGTCTGCGCTCACACACTGAAATACTGCCGCCAAACCCTCCATCTGGACAGCGGAAGACACTGCGAACCAATGGCGTGCACCGGCGACTACTACATCGAATCACTTATGACCGCGTTCACCTTCGGAGATATGCGTCTGGCAGCGTTTGACGTTCGCCGCACGGCACAGCTTCTCCGATACAACGACGGAAGAATGTTCCACACTACTTATTCCCTGATATGGGTGCAGATGCTGTGGGACGTGTATATGCTCACCGGCGAAACGGAACTTCTTGCCGACTGCGAGGACGCCCTGACACTCCTGCTGGAACGCTTTGCCACATACCTCGGAGACAACGGAATCATCGAGAATCCGCCGGACTATATGTTCATCGACTGGCTGTTCCCAGATGAAATCTCCACCCATCACCCGCCGAAAGCACTCGGTCAGACCTGCCTGAACCTGTTCTGCTACGGAGCTCTGCGGACGGCGGCAAAGGTGTATGAACTGCTGAACGAACCCGCAATGGCCCGGAAAATGACCGACGATGCCGACGCATTACAAGTAAAAATCATTGAAATCCTGTATGACAAGGAAAAGGGCCTGTTCTTTGAAGGTCTGAACACGCCGACTCCCGAGTACTTGATTGCAGGTTATATGCCGCAGAACGTGGAAAAGCGGTATTATCGGAAGCACGCCAACATACTGGCTGCATATTTCGGAATTTTTGAAAAGAGCAAATGTCAGGAAATTCTTGAAAAGGTTATGACCGACGACAGCCTCGGAGAGGTACAGCCGTATTTCGCGCATTTTCTGCTTGAAGCCGTATATCGGAACGGTCTGCGGGACAAATACACCCTGCGGATTCTGGAAGACTGGAAAGCTCCCGTGAAAGAATGCCCGTACGGACTTGCGGAAGGCTTCATCAAGCCGGAACCCACCTACAATTTCGACCACAGTCATGCGTGGGGCGGAACACCTGCATATGCACTCCCGCTTGCGCTGACAGGACTGGAGCTGGTTGAGCCGGGGTATAAGAAGATTCGCATGAATCCGTCACTGCTGGGACTTACGGAAGCGGATGTGCAGATTCCTACGCCGTATGGAATGATTAACGTTCACCAGAAGTCGGGAGATGCTACGGTAATCCGTATTCCGGAAGGTATTGAACTTTTGGATGATTAAAAGATTAGCCTGTTTTCCATATTCTGCCGCAGGATAAAAGGCTATTACCGAATAGTTGACTGCTGATCCAGATACATTTTATTGTGCATTATTTCAGCATCCTCTCCGACAAATGCTTTCGCGGCTTCACTGTCATTCTGCAGGTGCCACATAAACCACGCGGTTACATAGCCGTTGGCTGTATAAAGCACTTCGTTATGTACAGTATTCAGACGCCGTACCATGATTTTTTCGGAACTGATATCATCATATATTTCCCGAAGCTGTTCCCCGGTTACGACCCAGTCATCGCCGCCGCCCTCGCCCGAGATAAGCATGACGGGAATATCAATCAGAGAAGCGTCGTAATCCCAGAAGAGGTTATGCGCCAGCTCCTTGTTTGTCGGGGACAGTGACACCGCGGCTTTATAGACATCCTTACGAGCGGTATCGGTAACAGCATTTATCACGCCGACACCGCCCTGAGAATGTCCCACGACACCGACATTTTCAAAGTCAATTTTCTGATAAAAGATGCTCTCTGTATCCTCGATTTTTTCATTTTCATTACAGCGCTCAAGATAACGCAGACTCATCTCCGCACCGAAGGCGTTCCATGCGTTGTTTTCCTCCGTCCCGATTACGATAAATCCCCATGACGCAAAGTGCTTCGCTACGGAAGGATACTTTGAAATCGGGGTTCCGCTTCCGTTGCACATTACGATTACCGGGTATTTCTTTATGTTCGTTTCAAGCTCCTTTGGGTAATAGACGATGAACTTTCCAAAGTCAAGCAGGACATTCTCCTCATGCACTGACACCTCGTACGGTCCGTTCTCCATATATTTTGCTTCAATAATTCCGCCGGTTTCTGTCGTACTCTGATAATCTGTCGGAGCTGCGGGTCTGCTGCCCAGAGCTTTCAGGACAATAAAGCAAATTACGATGATTGCAAGAACGACAATCAGAATTATTTTCATCACTTTTTTCATAACGCTCCCCTTGATTTTTCGGATTTACACTGATAAAATTTATGTTACAATTATATCATAAACGGAGCAAAAAAAACAATATGCCAAAGGTCAGATGTGACAGTCTGGGGCGGAGTGTATCATGAAAATTAAACGTGAAGCC
Source organism: Eubacteriales bacterium (assembly GCA_051893885.1). Taxonomy (GTDB): domain Bacteria; phylum Bacillota; class Clostridia; order Oscillospirales; family CAG-272; genus UMGS1696. The sequence continues at coordinate 16,114 of JBJFHS010000324.1, read as the reverse complement.
TTTGTTGAAGTATATATAACGGAGGCGCTTCTCCTTTTGATGAAAAAAAAGGATTATAAAGACATATCCATAACGGAAATCTGCCAAAAAGCAGGAGTTACACGGATGTCATTTTATCGGAATTTTGAAAGCAAAGAAGATATACTGTTCAGAAAAGTCAGGGATGTGACCGACACCTTTCTCAAAGAATCATCTATCAGCTTCAAAAACGATTCGAGCAGAGATTATTTTATCAAGCTCTTCACACATATGGAGCGTCAGAAAGAGCTTTGCTATGCGCTCAATAAAGCAGGTTTGATTCATATAGTAAAGGATGAATTTGACCGGGTCTTTCTGAATGTATATTGCAATATATATGACAAATATACATCGTTTTTCATCACAGGAGGGATTTACAATGTTTTCTTTTTGTGGCTGATGAACGGATGCAGAGAAAAGCCGGATGAACTGGCTGACAAAATCTCAGCGGTTATATCAAAGGAAGGCTGTGAGATATCAAATAAAGCTTAATACAGCAATAAAAAATATCAAAAACGATATAATAAAAAAGGGTGGAGCAAAATCCATCCTTTTATATTTGTTAAAATCAAAATTCAGCCAAACCTGCCGGAATTTTCAGATAGAACTGTGATTTCACGAAAACAGTACCAGCCGGGGCGCGTGGTCGGTTTCGTATGCGTCAAAGAGCGGTCGCGCGATAAGTTTTACGCTTTCAGAAGCCGTTTCGTTCAATTCTGAAAGAAGTTCATCCGCTGTAGGCTGTGGCGAGTCCTTTTGCACCGTAACGCCGTACATCAGATTTCCGCGGAAAATCGCATAGACATCCTTTTCATTGTGCGCGCCGACGGGTGTTTCTTTGTGATACGGCATCGAAAACGAAACGCGGATTTCACGCACCGACGAATTCAAGGCAATGTAAAGCATTCCTCCATCCACGGAATACGATGCGCCGTCCACAATCACGCAGTCTGCTGTGTCGGGCAGATAACATACAAGTGAAACGGGCGAGTTCAAGGTGTTTTCTGTCACAGTGAAGACAACCTTTCCCTCATACGGGTACGATGTGCGCTGACGAATGCCGATTTTGCCTGCCGGAAGCGTGATTTGAGCATCAGAAGACGAAAAATACGGAACACAGACTGTATTGCCGTCCGTCAGATATGCATATTCCGCGACAGAAGCAATTCCCTCTCCTCCGCGCATAGTGCAGCACCAGTATGCTTCCTCACAATGCTTCGAGATAAACCGGTTGTCAGGCACGCCGACTGCGCCAAGACAGGTGTCACATCCGAATCCGCCGTTTTCGCGCTGACCGAAGCCCATTCCGTTGTAGTAAATCCGCTGCGCTGTGGTGATGTAATCGCGTTCGCCGGTCGCAGCATACAACTGCATTGCGCAGATGAACGAATCCACAACGGCACACGGCTCAGTCCACTCGGGGCGGCCGAACCAGTTGTAATTGGCGTAATTCGCCGTCATGCCGTATTCGGTATACATGGAAAACAGCTTTTTGGCATCTTCCAGATATTCCTCTTTTCCCGTTTCGCGATAGGTGCGGAGAATGCCACGAGTGCCGGTCAGCGTTGCATGGGTCTGGGCGCAAATGCCGGTGAAGTCGATTTTCAGGAAAAGTTCGATCATTTCCTCAAGCAGCTGACCGATTTCGGCGTCGTGAGTCATTTCAAACAGCGCGCTCACCCCGTCAAGCGGAATGTACGCACATCCTGTGTCGGTTGAAATGAGCCACTTGCCGACGGTTTTTGCGATGCTGCCGCCCATATCCCCCGCATATACGCGTTCCTCAGGTAAAATCGGATAGCTTTTGTAGGTTTCGGTAAGCGGCAGGAACAGATTTTGCCCGATTTTCAGCGCAGCGTCATAAATGTCCGAGCGGTGTGAATAGGCATAGTACGCACACAGACCGCGCAGAAGCCATGAATGCCCGGACAGCTGCTGTTCGTTTGCAACGCCGTCCTCATAGATCGGGCCGAGATAGCCTCGTTCGTTGAGCACCGAAAGCACGCCGTCGACTATATCATCGAGATATGCGGGTTCCTTTTTTGTTGTCTCAGCAATGCGAACCAATGCGAGAATCGTGCGTCCCTCCCAGTCTCCCGGCCAGTTTGCATCGCCTTTCTTAACGGTGTCAGGGCGGTATTCCTTTTTTTCCAGACGTGCGGCAAGCAGACCTGCACGAGCGGCGAGATCACCGCGCGGTATGTATGCCGAATTCGGAATCGGTTTCATGCTAATCATCATAGCTTTCGTTTGCGAAATCTTCCTTTCTTTATGATTTATATTGTACATCTAATATTCTTATCTCTTGACACGAGCACCCGCACCGCTCATGATTGCTTCCACTTCTTTTTTGCTTGCCATAGTGGTGTCGCCCGGCGTGGTCATTGCCAGTGCTCCGTGGGCTGCTCCGTAATCTACGGCTGTCTGTGCATCTTCTGTCTCCATAAGGCCGTAGATAAGTCCCGATGCAAAGGAGTCTCCGCCGCCCACACGGTCCATGATTTCGAGTCCCTTATACTCATTGGACTGGTAGATTTTTCCGTCTGCCCAGCATATGGCGCTCCAGTCGTTGACAGTTGCCGTTTTTACTTCGCGAAGAGTTGTTGCAACCGCCTTGAAGTTCGGATAAACCTCTGCCGCGTGGTTGATCATTTTCTTATAGCCATCAAGGTTCAGCTCCTTCAGATTCCTGTCATTTCCCTCAATTTCAAAGCCGAGACACGCGGTAAAGTCTTCCTCGTTTCCTATCATGACATCCACATATCCGGCAATTTCCTTATTGACCTCCTGAGCTTTTGCAAGTCCGCCGATGCCGCTCCACATTGACGGACGGTAGTTCAGGTCGTATGATACAACCGTACCGTACTTCTTGGCTGTCTTTATTGCAGTAAGGACTGTCTCACATGACTGCTCGGATAAAGCAGCATAAATTCCGCCTGTATGCAGCCAGCGCACTCCCAGCTCACCGAAGATGTGCTCAAAATCAAAATCTTCAGGAGTTGCTTTGGAGATTGCGGTATTTGCACGGTCAGAGCAGCCCACTGCACCGCGGATTCCGAATCCTCTCTCCGTGAAATTCAGACCGTTGCGGCAGATTCGTCCTATTCCGTCCGTTTTCATCCATTTTATAAGGGATGTGTCCACGCCGCCCTGCAGGATAAAATCCTCCATCAGCATACCCACTTCGTTGTCCGCAAAAGCTGTGATCACGGCTGTTTTCAGGCCGAAGCAGCGTCTTAATCCGCGGACTACGTTGTATTCACCGCCGCCTTCCCATGCACGGAAGCTTCTTGCTGTGCGGATTCTGCCTTCACCCGGGTCGAGTCTCAGCATGACCTCGCCGATGGATACCGCATCAAATGTACATTCCTTTTTCGGTTTCAGATTTAAATTCATGTTTTTCTCCCTGTATAACGAGTTTGAATCACAAAATGTTTAAGCGCGGATTGATTTTGCAAGCTCGACTGCTTCTTTTGTCATTTCCGCAATCTTATCATACTCGCCGTTTTTTATCATATCGCCTTTTACCATCCAGCTTCCGCCGCAGCAGATTATCCTGTCACACGAAAGGTAATCTCTCAGATTCTTTGTATTGATTCCGCCCGTAGGCATAAATTTCACCATGCTGTAAGGTGCAGCCATTGCTTTGATCATCGCCACACCGCCTGCCTGCTCCGCCGGGAAGAATTTCACAATCTTCAGTCCGCGCTTCACTGCCTGTGCTATCTCGGAAGGGGTGATGCAGCCGGGCAGAATCGGAATGTTTTTACTCAGGCAATAGTCCACGATCTCGGGGTCAAAACCGGGGCTGACAATAAATTTTGCTCCTGCTGCCACGGCGCGGTCAACCTGCTCAATTGTCAGAACCGTGCCCGCTCCAACTAGCATTTCCGGATATTTTTCGCACATCAGGCGGATGGACTCCTCTGCTGCATCCGTGCGGAACGTCACCTCTGCACACGGCAGGCCGCCTTTGATAAGAGCCTCTGCAAGCGGAACGGCATCTTTTGAATCATTTAGTACAACTACAGGTACAACAGCATAGCCGTAAAACTGTTCTTCAAGTGTTTTCACTGTTTTTCATTCCTTTCTGTCGTTTTTTCCTGTCACAGGCAGCTTTTCATCACTTCATAAGTGCCTTTTTCGCGGATCTGCTCAAGATAATAAGCTGCTTTTGCTTCAAATCCCGGAAGTTTTGTGAGATCTTCTCCCCAGAAAGCTTCATTTGAACATACAGCATGAACCAGATCCTTTGCAGAGTCATCTTTGTGAGATGCATAGAACTCAAGAATATCTCTGTCATCCTTGATTACATAGTCATTTGTTCCTCTGCTTCCCGTCAGTCCTTCCTCTGTCAGTGTTTGTCCGTTGTAGAACGCAATATAGAAAGCAAAGGATGCGGTAATGCATTCGGGAAGACTGCCGGTTTTCTTAATATATCCTTTCAGGCTCGGCAGTACACGCGCTTTCCACTTTGAGGTAGAATTCAGCGAAATAGATAACAGCGCATGGTCAACAAACGGGTTATTGAAACGGTCTGTTACGGAGGCGGCAAACTCCTTCAGCTCATCTTCAGGCAGTGTGAGAGTCGGAATGATTTCTTCATAAATTGTCTTGTTCATGAATCCGTTTATCACTTCATCATTCATGCAGTCGCGGACAATATCCTGACCTGCGAGGTAAGCGCCAAGCACCATAGAAGTATGCGCACCGTTTAAAATCCGAACTTTTCTCTGTTTGTATGGTTTGTGGTCGTCGCAGATAATTACCGGGAGACCTGCATCCTCAAACGGGAGCTCTTTTTTCAGCCATTCCGGTCCTTCAATCACCCACAGGCCAAATACCTCTCCTACATCAAGCAGGTTGTCCTGATAGCCGAGTTCTTCACAGATAGCCGCCGCGTCATTTTTCGGATATCCCGGGACGATACGGTCTACCAGTGTAGAGCAGAATACACATTCTTCCTTCAGCCATGTCTTGAATGCTTCCCCCAGTTCCCACTGTTCGGCATACTGATTCACACATTTTTCAAGCTCTTTTCCGTTGTTGTCAATCAGCTCGCAGGACAGGACAACGATACCCTTTCCCTTTACGTCACCAAGCTTCTGAAAACGTCTGTACAGCCACTGAGTCAGCTTGCCCGGATAGCTTGATGCCGGCACGTCCGTGAACTTGCAGGATGGGTCATACTGAATTCCCGCCTCCGTAGTGTTGCAGACTACAAAACGCATATCTTCGCTTTCCGCATAAGCCAGAACCGCATCGTAATCTTTATAGGGATTAAGACATTTGCTGACGCAGGAAATCACGCGCCTGTCATCAATTTTCACTCCGTTGTCATTTCCGCGAAGAATCAGCGTGTACAGACCCTCCTGCTCGTTTATTACATCGGAAAGGCCCGGAGCGATCGGCTGGCAGACAACAACCTTGGAATTGAAGCCCGCCTTTTCGTTCATTCTGTCAATCCAGCACTCGACAAATGCACGAAGGAAATTTCCTTCTCCGAACTGAAATATCCTTTCCGGCGCGTTTTCCAGCAAATATCCCTTGTAACCAATTTCTTTTAATGTATCATAGCTTAATTTCTTCATGTTTATCCTTCTTTCTGTCCTTTTAATAAGTCAAAGCGTAACGCCCTGTTTGAAAATTGCCATGTCATGGAATCCTTTTTCCTCTGCTTTTACCTTTTTACCTGACGCCACCTGAATCACATAATCGAAAAGCAGCTGTCCCATTTCCTCCAGAGTCGTATCTTCGACCATGACGCCGCAGTTGAAATCAATCCAGTTATTCTTTTTCTGCGCCAGACTGCTGTTTGTGGAAATTTTTACTGTAGGAACCGGTGCGGCAAAAGGAGTTCCCCTGCCTGTAGTAAACAACACGATCTGTGCTCCGCTGGCTGCAAGGGCTGTGGATGCTACAAGGTCATTTCCGGGTGCGCTCAGAAGATTGAGTCCTTTTGTCTTTACAACCTCACCGTATCTTAAAACTCCGCAAACTGCCGCACTTCCGGATTTCTGTGTGCAGCCGAGAGATTTATCCTCCAGTGTGGTAATGCCGCCCTTTTTATTTCCCGGGGAGGGGTTTTCATAAATCGTCTGATTGTGTGAGGTAAAGTAATTCTTAAAGTCATTGATGAGGTTTACTGTTTTCTCAAAAAGTTCCTCGTTATCACAGCGATTCATCAGCAGTGTCTCCGCACCGAACATCTCCGGCACCTCAGTCAGAATGGTGGTACCGCCCTTGGAAATGAGAATATCCGAAAAGCGCCCCACTGCGGGATTTGCGGTGATTCCTGACAGTCCGTCTGAGCCGCCGCACTTCATTCCGATGATAAGCTCGCTTGCGGGAATCGGCTCTCTTATAAAGCTGCCCGCATACTCAGCCAGCTCTTCGATCACCTTCAGGGCGTCCTCAATTTCATCCTCGCACTCCTGAGCAACCAGAAATTTTACACGCTTTTCGTCATAATCCCCGATAAATTTTTTTAACTCGTCAATATTGCTGTTTTCGCATCCCAGTCCCATCACCAGAACTCCTCCGGCATTGGGGTGGTTGATCAAATCCGCAAGAATCTGCCGCGTATTGTCCTGATCGTCTCCCATCTGAGAGCAGCCGTAGGGGTGTGTAAATGAAACAATTTCTTCCACCGTTCCGCCGACGAACTTTTTAGCGCGTTTTTCCACTTCCTCAACAACATTGTTCACGCACCCGACCGTTGGGATTATCCAGATTTCGTTGCGCACTCCCGCTTTTCCGTCCGGCCTTCTGTATCCCTGAAAGAATACTTCTTCCGTAGGCTTCAATGCGGTATCCTGCTTGTTATAGGAATATGTCAGAAGCTCGCCAAGTCCCGTTTTTACATTATGTACATGAACCCACGACCCTTTTCCGATGTCTTCCCTTGCCACACCGATGCTGCAGCCATATTTTATGACCGGCTGTCCTGCCCCGATATCAGCCAAGGCAAATTTATGTCCCTGAGGAATATCCTCGGTAAGAGTCACAGTACATCCGTCCACTTCTGCGACTTTTCCTTTTTCGAGGGGCTGTAATGCCACCGCTACCGTATCATCGGGATGGATTTTGATATATTCTTTCATTTGGTTTATTTTCTCCTTTGATTTTCAGAACAGGCAAATACACATGACTGTATTTTTACTAAAATTTGTGGAGAAACCCAAAAAAGCTTCTCCACAGGAATTTTATTAAGCGTATGGTATTTTCCGTTTCATATATCTCGGCGTCACGGTTCGCACGCGGGACATCAGAGCATATTCGGAATCTCTTTGCATTCAACCAGACTGTCGAAGCCGTAAAAGTCTTTTGCGTTTCCTCCGAGAAAAGCTGCTTTTTCGTCCGCAGTCAGCTCACTGCTTTTCAGAACAAAATCATAGCTCATCTTATAGGTGATCTCCACCATTGTTCGGGGATAGTCGCTGCCCCACATGAGTTTTTCAAATCCGCAGACCTCCGCCGCTTCACGTATCGCACGGACAGCTCCGGCATAGGGATAAAACTCCGCATTGAACAGCCATGTGATTCCGCCGCTCTCGATATAGACGTTTTTATACCGCGCCAGACGTATCTGCTCCAGCCAGCCGGGACGTGTCACCATTCCGAAATGGCCTATAGCGATTTTCAGATTCGGATACTGCTGAATCATTTCCTCAAGAGAACCGGTCTGCAGCCCGCCGTCCGCCATATCTATGGAAATGAATTTTCCTTCCCTGTCCGCAGTCTCAAACACATCCGCGTGTCTTGTCAGGTCAGCTGTGGGCAGTCGTCCGGCGCAGAGTTTGATTCCGTCGAAGGATTCGGTGCGAAATGGCTTGTTCTCCTCGTACAGGCTGCAGATTCTGAACCGCTCGGGCCACCTCTGCCGTACAGTCAGCAGATACTCGTCCTGATTTCCGTCGATTTCCTCCTGCGTGATTACTGCGGCGCTGACCCGTGCGTAATCCATGTTTGCGAGAAAACGTTCGGCGATGTTGGCGTCATCGGTCATATACGGGGGAATCATCTGCCGTATTTCTCCGCCGAAATTGCTCTTTCCGCCACCTACAGAGAAGACATCCCTGCCGTCTACTTTGCCTTTCTGACACATCCAGAGATGAGCGTGTGCATCAATGATATCCATTATCAATTCACTCCGTCATTAATATCAATTTATACTCAGTCTCCGATTCTGATAAGCAGCTTCGCAAGGTCTCCCTTGTTGTGCGCAAGAGCTTCAAAGGCTTCGGATGCCCGCTCCATGGGATAAATTCCGCTGACCATTTTGTTTACATCCACTTTTCCGGATGCCGTAAGCTCAATATTGTTTATGAAATCCTGCTTCAGGGCATTTCGGCTGCCGAATATGTTCAATTCCTTCTTTAATATTACGGAATGAACAAAGGTAGTTTCACGTTTGCCGTTGCCGATAAGTATGATATTCGCCGCAAACGCCGCCTGATCGATGCACATCAGGAAGGTTTCGGGATGTCCGCAGGCTTCAATGCACACGTCAAATCCGTTGCCATCTGTAAAGCGATCGGTAAATGCGGCAATATCCTCCGATGCGGTATTCACAACACCGTCCGCGCCATAGGATAACGCAAGGTCAAGACGGTTCTGCAGGATATCCGCCACCGCGATTTTTCCGGCTGTCTGTCTTGCTGCGAGAAGTGCGAACAATCCGATCGGGCCGGCGCCTACGATGAGAATGTTGTCAGTGGGGCGGATTGCTGCCCGTGAAACCGCATGACGGGAGATGGAAAAGGGTTCAATCAGTGCCAGTTCCTCCGGCGACAGACCCATTCCGGGATAAATCCGATCCACAGGCATACTGATATATTCGCAGAAGGCACCGTCGCGCTGAACGCCCATGGTCTGGTTGTCGGTGCAGCAGTTCACGTATCCGCGCCGGCAGGAATAACAACTTCCGCAGTTGAAATACGGGTTACAGGTGACGATATCGCCGGGTTTCAGTCCGCGGTCGTTGTCGGGAATTTCCACGATTTCGGCAGAAAACTCATGTCCTGGAATCCTCGGATAGGTGGTAAAAGGCTGGTTTCCCGTGTAGGATGCCACGTCAGCTCCGCAGATTCCCACACATTTCACTTTCAGCAGAGCCTCACCCTCACCGACTTTCGGCATGGGGACTTCGCGGATCTCAATTTCGTACGGCTTCGGAATCACAATGGCTTTCATCTCACAGTGCCTCCTCTATGTATTCTTTGTTCCAGATAACACCTGTTTTGAGCGGCGCACCCTTGCAGTAAATTTTATTTTCGTAAGCATCCATCGGGTCACGGATGAATTCTTCCTTGTCGATCAGCTCCACTATTTCGTCGTAACGGCTTTGTGCGAGAATCTCAATTGCTTTTTCCATGTGTTCCTGACGGAAATTGATGGAGGCAAAAATCAGATGGTTTTCAAAACCGAACGGCATTGTGTCAAAGCCCACCACGGGACCCAGAGAGAAGCTGTTGTAAATACCGTTGCATCCGAGAACCTTATGTTCAAACGCGATACGGCTCTCCACCTGGCTTCCGCTGCATCCGACAAAAATTGTTGCACGTCCGCCGAGCTTTTCTATAATTGCAGCTGCGGTCTCGGCTTCATTCATGCCGTCGGTGCAGAGATAATCCGCTTTAGCAATTTCTTTGGAAAAGACCACCTTTCTGCTGCTTTCGGGGCTTCTGCCGATAAACAGGATGTTTGCCGACGGATGGCTGCGGCGAATCTGATCCGCCATGAACAAGCCGGTCATTCCGAGTCCGAAGATTACCGTTCTCTCAAAAATATGGTCGGCGGCAAGACGTCTGCCTTCTTCTTCACTGCACGAATTACGCGCCATTTCCACCCGGAAGTTGTGAGCCGAACCCAAGTCCTCCATTCGCTCAAGCTGGAATACCGCGCAGGCATATGGGTCGGCAAATGAAAGACGTTTTGCAGCGGACAGTGGCAGCTTACTGCATCCGGCGTATTTCTCAGGTATCTTCAATAGCATATCCGGATGAAAATATCCTCTGTCGCAGAAAATTCCGTCCGCCCGGTCGCATCCGTACTCAAAATAGGTTTCGTCTTCCGTATAACGGGTGGGGTCATAGCTGTCTCCGCCGCGAATCAGCACAATCGCGAATCGGTTCTGACTCGGCACCCAGACAACGCCCTCATGTCCGTTTATCAGGCGGGTTTGTCCCTCGGGAAATTTGTTGTTCAGTTTTCCGGCTCTGCCCATGCGCATCAGCTCATAGTCCGTGCCGCAGAATCCGCAGAAAACCGGAACAGCCTCGATTCCCTCCTTCAATTCCTCTCCCCTCAAACGACGGCGCGGAGGATTGATTCGATTTATTTCACCGTAACACAGAGGATGTTCGGGATCATTCTGAAAATATGTACCGTAGATTTTCATGCAAGTCTCCTCACGCAAGAGTGATCTTCAGGCAGTTGGTGTACTCTGTCGGCAGCTTTTCGGGAAGTGCGGCGGTAAGAACACCGAAGTTCTGACTGAATGGGATTTCGCCGTATCCGAGAAGTGTGACTTTCTCAATGCGGTCTTCCTCAGTAAAGGATTTCACGACGGCGCGGCGGTCTTCGGGTGCGTGCATCATGAAGGCATATACATCCTCGCCCTTTGCGGTAAAGCGGTAGTCCGAGGAGCCCCATGCCACTTCGGATTCGCGGAAGCCGTCGATTATGACCTTTGATTCACCTTCGCCGTACACACGCCACGGTCTTGTTCCGTACACGCCTTCCGCAGCCACGTCGAACCATTTGCCGATTTCCTCAAGCGTCCAGCGTTCCCACTCGTCGATCGTACCGTCGGGCCGCTGAAGAATATTGAGAAGCATGGTGCCGTTCTTTGAGATAATGTCCACCAGCATTTCGATTATGTGGCCGGGTTTCTTGTACGTCTGACGCACATCATAGAACCAGTTTCCGATGCAGGTATCTGTTTCCCACGGGTCTTCCTGAATGCCGGGGAGCTGACTTTTTTCGATATCGAGCACTCCGACCTTGAAGATGGCTGCGTCACGGTTTTTCTGTGTGTACACCGCGTTGTTGAAGCCGTATTTTTCAATGGATTTGTTGTAAAGATAAGCCACCGCCTCAAGACCGTGCGCATGGGAATCGCTGCTGAACGGAAGCTCACTGTCGGAATACAAGAGCTCCGGCTCAAGGCAGTCGATCATTTCCTTCACGGCTCTGAGCCAGTATTCCTGGAATTTTGTGTTTGGGGTGAGCCACGGAGCGTTATTGTCGTTATGCTCGTAGTTGTCGTGATAGAAATCGCGATATTCGGGGTCGTTTCCGTCGTATGGTACTCCCGCATAAGGACCGGTTTTGTCGCAGCCCTTGTTGCAGTGCCACCATGAGAACGAAGCCGCCAGATGCTCGGTCAGACCGAACGGCATATTGTATTTTTTCGCAGCTGCCTTCCACGCGGCGCAGATATCTCTGCCGGGTCCGATATTGACGGAATTGAAACGGTTGACTGCGGAATTATAATTGAAGAAATTGTCATGATGCGTTGCCTGTGCAACAAAGAAACGTGCTCCGGCGCGGTAATAGAGAGACATCAGCTCATCCGGATCAAATTTTTCCGCTTTCCACAATGCGCAGATGTCCTTATAGCCGAACTTGGAGGGATGACCGTAGTGGCGGACATGATAGCGGTACTGATCCGAGCCCTCGACGTACATACTGCGTGCGTACCAGTCGCCGTACATGGGAACGGACTGAGGTCCCCAGTGACTCCAGATACCGAATTTTACGTCGCGGAACCAATCCGGAACCTTGTATCCGCGCAGAGATTCAAACGTAGATTCAAATTTTGTTTCCATAGTTTATCCTTTCTTTTGATGGAAAAATCCGCTCTGTTGATGTATGGGCTACCCATACAGAATGACTTCATTATAGCAGATACCAAACGGAATTACCTGCTAAAAACAACCGCAAAATATCAAAATCCTATCATTTGCCCATCAATTTTTTCTTTCGCGCCGGATTGCTTCGTATATTGACAAATCCTGTCGGTTTATTTATAATATAAACATAAAATCCTCCCTCCCGGCGGAAAAATATATGATTTTTTATTACAAAAGCGAAATTCTATGAAATCAACCGAAACCGGTGTTCTCAACACATCAGATCTCTACTTCTGTTCACCGTCGCAAACTGCGAAAAAGCTTTATTTCTATCCTGTCAGCACGGGGCATTTTTTCTGCGTCAAAGGGTATCATCTCATACGCAGCAATTACGACAGCCTTCTCATCACGCACATCATCCGCGGGTCTTTCACTTATGTAAAGGATGGAAAACACTGCACTGCATACTCCGGTGAGACCGTGATTCTCGACTGCTACAGGGACCACGAATACTACACCAACGATTCCTTTGAATCCATATGGGTGCATTTCAGCGGAAGCAACTGTCTGAATATTTACCATGAAATTGAACGTGCAGTGGGAAATACCGTCTGCTGCCGGAATCCTCAGCTTATCGACGAAGTGCTGTTCAATATCTTCGACGGGATCCGCGGTGAAAAGCTCGTGACGGAATCCGCAATGTCAATGGAGCTGTACCGGCTGCTGATGGAACTGCTCAGCTCTCAGGGGCCATCCGAAAATCAGACGGAACGCTACGACGCATTGATACGCGATATCAAATATTATGTTTCGACCCACCTGAGTGAAAGGCTGAATGTGAAGACGCTTGCGGATCAGGCATACATGAGTTCCACCCACTTTTCAAGAGTTTTCAAACAGCAGACCGGCGTTTCTCCCTACGAATATATTCTGATTTCCAGGCTGAACAGAGCAAAGGAACTTCTCCGGCAGACGAATATGAGCATAAATCAGATTGCCGTTGACGTCGGCTTCAACAGTGATTCCAATTTCATTCATTTTTTCACGCTCAACACCGGAATATCACCCAAAAATTTCAGAAAACTCAAATTCTGAGCGGAAGATGCGTCTTGTTCTCAGTCGGTCGTTGTTTCGTATGTCCAGTCGATGATGCCGCCGAATTCCTTTACATTTGTATATCCAAGACAAGCCAGAGCCTCCGCCGCAATTTTACTTCGCCTTCCGCTCCGGCAATAGACCAGAATCAACTGATTTTTATCCGGCAGTTCACTTTCGGCACGGTCAGCCACCTCGTATTCAGGCATCAGAATCGCTCCGGGTATGTGACCTGCGGCATATTCATCCTCAGTCCGGGCGTCAAGGATAATATAGTTCGTTTCTGTATCCATCAGCATTTTTGCCGTTTCCGCCGTGATTTGATCGTAAGTCACCGTTTCCGTCTCTGCCTCAGTGGACGATGAACATCCCGCAAGTGTGAACAGCAGCAGCACCACAAACATAATGACAGTTTTAGTAATTTTCTGTGCGGACATAATATGAGACCTCCTTCATGCAAGTTCAATCTGAACGGATTCCGTACCGGCTTCAGCATAAGCGGCGATATCTGTGCCTGCAATTCTCACCGTGAAGCTGCACTCGGTTTTTGTATAGCTGACAGTGATGTTTTTTCCGTGACGCTCAGCCCTGATCTCCGCCAGACGTTCCGCTTCCCTGTCGTAAACCACAGTATAAGCGCACTGACCGTCGGCTAATTCATAAATAACGGCTTCTGCTCCGTCAAGATAGTCGTACTCAAAGTCACGCACGAAATTTCCGCTTACAATGATGGACGCGGGACGGGCAAGTATCGGCATCTCAAAATAGCTGCATACCGTACGGTACCACTTTTCGCCCTCGTAGACACGTCCGGTGATGATGTCCGTCCAGCGTCCTGCGGGAACGTAAAATTCTGCGGTATTCTCATCGTTGAGGACGGGCGCGCACAGCAAATCATCGCCGAGCATATACTGCCGGTCGAGAGTCAGGCACGCGGGGTCGCCGGCATAGTCGATCACCATTGCCCGCATCATCGGAATTCCCTCGATATGTGTTTTGACCGCCTGCGAGAAAATGTACGGCATCAGCCTGCCCTTGAGCTTTGTGAAGAATCGGAGAACGTCGCAGGATTCCTCGTCAAAAAGCCATGGCACACGGTATGATGAGTTGCCGTGCAGTCTGGAATGCGTGGAGAGAAGTCCGAATGCGCACCACCGCTTGTAGATATCGGGTGTAGCCGTCGCTTCAAAGCCGGAAATATCGTGTGAGAAGAACCCGAAGCCGGAAATGCTGAGCGACAGACCTCCGCGTATAGTCTCCGCCATGGAGGAATACTCGGCAGAACAGTCTCCGCCCCAGTGAACCGGGAACTTCTGACCGCCCGCCGTCGCACTTCTCGCAAAAAGGCAGGCTTTGTTTTCGCCGTAGAATTCCTTCAGAACGCCGAACACCGTCTTGTTGTAGAGGTATGAATAATAATTGTGCATCTTCACGGGATCTGCGCCGCTGAAGTAGACCACATCGGTGGGAATCCGTTCGCCGAAGTCCGTTTTGAAGCAGTCAACGCCCATTTCACAGAGCGCACGCAGCTTTGTACAATACCATGCACAGGCGTCGGGGTTGGTGAAGTCCACGATAGCCATGCCGGGCTGCCACATATCACACCGGAAGACCGAACCGTCGCGGTTATGGATGAAATAGCCGTTTTGCAGCCCTTCGTCAAACAGTGCGGAACGCTGGGCGATGTAGGGGTTTATCCAGACGCAGGTTTTAAGGCCCTTGTTTTCATGCAGTCTCGCCAGCATTTTTTCCGGCTCGGGGAACTGCCTTCTGTCCCATTCAAAATTGCACCACTCAAACTCCTTCATCCAGAAGCAGTCGAAATGGAAAACCTGCAGCGGAATATCCCTCTCAGCCATGCCGTCAATGAAGGAGTTGATTGTTGCTTCGTCATACTTTGTCGTGAACGATGTGGTGAGCCAGAGACCGAACGTCCATGCGGGTGGCAGTGCGGGCTTTCCTGTGAGCGTCGTATAATTGCTGAGGACGTTCCGCAGGTTTTCGCCGCCGATGATGAAGTATTCGAGCGATTCGCCTGGGACTGTGATTGAGACCTTTGAAACGGTGTCGGAGCCGACTTCGTAGGAAACGTTGTCCGGGCTGTTCACGAAAACTCCGTACCCGCGCGAGGAAATGTAGAACGGAACGGATTTATAGCTCTGCTCACAACAGGTGCCGCCGTCGGAATTCCATGTCTGAACGCTCTGTCCGTTTTTCGGAAAGCAGGTGAATTTTTCGCCGAAGCCGTAGATGTACTCACCGACCGAGAGGCTGAGCTGTTCCCTGATGTAGGAGGTCTTCATGTTTTTCGGATACGACCAGAAACCATCGTCAATCTGTGTTTCAAGACGTCGCGCGGCGTGACTTTTTTCTTCTTCTATATAAGTAAGCGCTCTCGAGGTGCCACCGGTCAGAAGTTTGTTTTCGTAATAATACTGCACGCTCCAGTTTTCACGGCTGATTCGGACGCGGGTCTTGCCGGATGTCATTTCCACATAGGATTCGGTACTGCTGATCACGGGAATATAATCCGAATCCTCGTTCAGCTCAAACGCGGGGCCGTGGTCAACCTCTCCCCTGTAGTGGACGATGCTCACTTTGATTACGTCTTCCATCACAGAGGTGAAGGTCAGCTCCAGATTCGGCCCACCGAGCGTCTGACCGCGGTTCCATATGTGCGAGGGTGTGGCAAGTACCCGAATTGAGCGGCTGTCCGTTTCTATCTCATAGGCCTGAGCTGCATAACGGAGCGTGTAGCCGTGCTGATTGAGCCAATATCCGTCTGAAAATTTCATGATGTGCTTCCCTTTCTTGTTTTTTTTGAAAATGTTTTTGATGGAGATTTTTTTAAGCGATTAAAATATAAATATCTATACTTCATACAGGAGTGAATTACAATGGACAAAACACACAATAATCCCATAATTAAAGGATTGTTTGCCGACCCGTCTCTGATACGGTACGGAAACCGATATTACCTTTACCCCACCACCGATGGCTTCCCGGGCTGGTCGGGCAGTGTTTTTCATGCTTTTTCCGCATCCGAGCTGACGGATTCCGACTGGGTCGACGAAGGAATCATCCTTGACCTCGCCTCAGATCAGGTTCCGTGGGCTGTAGGTTCTGCGTGGGCTCCGGCCATG
>JBJFHS010000323.1:0-7156 GCA_051893885.1 Eubacteriales bacterium | reverse complement strand
AAATCATATGCGAGGTGAGAAGATCAAAGTCGTCGCTGTCCGATAATACCGAATTTTCCACGTTAGTGTTCGGAGTGGTTTCGCTTGCGGTTTCACTGCATGTTGTAAGTACGACTTTTATATCGTATTTTTCTTCAATCAGTGCGTTGCGCTCATACACAGCGTCGTTTATCGCGTCTCCGTTCATTCCCTCCGAATAGAGGTCACGCGTATGTACGTTGTACGAGTGCATATCGTCGTTTCGCGAAACTATTCTGAACGAATAGCCGTCATATTTCACATCAGGCAGATCCGGTGCATATGCGAGCTTTTCGTCCACTTCTTCCGTCTCGGTCTCAGTAACCGATGCAATATTTTCCGTAATTTCGCCGGTGCTTTCGTCCTGCTTATCTTCCGCACATGAATAAAATGCAGTAATTATAGCTAAAAATACGGCAACAAATGCAATTTTACGTAAGTTTCGACTTTTCATTTTGCTTCTCCCTTAAGTATATAAAAATTCAATAAAAAGTTCGGATAAAAATGGGGGTGAATCGATGTATGCGATAAAAAATGTTTGTTTGTAATATGAAAATAGCAATATATAACAAATAACTATTTATTTCGCTTGGTTACATTGTAGCATATTTTGATTTGTTTGTCAATAAATTATTTAATTTACACACAAAAAATTTATTTAATAAAAAATCCCGCAGGATGTTCCCACGGGATTCACAAGTTACAGCATATTGTCGAAAAGGCAGTCGTACCAGTGGACATAGAGCTCGCCGTTTATTGTGACGCGTTCGTTTTCGGGGTATTTTTCGCTCCAGAGCTTACCGTTTTGTTCTGCTCTCCAGTCGTCACGGTTGAAGCGGCGCCAGAGAATCACGTTTCCGTCACGGTCGAAATATGTCTCGGTCATGACGCGGGAGTCGTAGGTTTCGATATCCATCAGGCACACGGTGTCGTAGGTTTTGCCGAGGATGGTCACGTCGAACCGGCCGCAGATATCCATCACGCTTTCCTTCTCCGACTTATTTGTGACTTTGTTCCCTTCCTTTATTATGTATCCATGCGGTCTCAGGTGGGTTTCCGCACCGCAGTTGTCTTCTCCGTAGCCCCAGTTGTTGAGGAAGGCGTCGCCGTCGAGGAAGGTATAATTTTTGCGGACACCGTTTTCAACATGGCTTTCGGCGAGAAGCCGGCAGTGGGTGTCGGTCAGCTGTGCGGCGAAATATCTCTCGGTCACATCGTCGGTGAACACGTTCGGGTCCGTGCCTCCGCATGAGGTCTCGACGGATTTTATCTCAACGCCCTCTATTCCATGAACCTCGCACCTGCCCGTGACTTCAAGGCTCATGTGGTCGGTGATTCGTCTCTCGGGGAAATCGTACGCCGCCCATGAACATTTTTCGCCGAGCCGAGGGACGATTCCCCAGCCGATTATTCCCTCGTAGATAAGCGAAAACGGCTCGTCGCTGCGCTGTCTGATTTTATATTCGGGCATATATTCCGGAAATCTGATTTTTGTCATAAAACTGTCCTCCGTTTTGTAGTTGTATGGGTAAATTTTTCTGAATCGATCCCTCGCTGCGGTCAGTCTGGTTTTCAGCGTTCCGAGCGGGATTCCGATTTTTTCGGCGGCTTCTCTCTGTGTGCAGTCCGACATATAGCAGAGGGTCAGAATCCGCCTGTCTCCCTCGTCGAGCTTATACAGTGTCTCGGAAACCGCGTCGTGCAAAGTCATTCCCGCCGATATTCTGCCATAGACGTCCATATTGTCCCGGCTGACTTCACGCTCGGGCTTTCTATAGTTGTCGTACAGCTTATTGCGCGCGATTTTGTAAAGCCACGGGCGGAACGACTCCTCTTTCTTAAGGCTTTCGGCGTGGGTCAGGACTGAAAGGCACACCTCCTGCACTATATCCGAAGCGAGCTCGCCGTCATTCAGTCTGAATTTTATATATCTCTCGAGAGCGTTATAGTTTTCGTCGAGCAGCTCCCTTATTTTTTCACGCTCCATTTCAGCCTCCTCTGCGTCTGTCATAACCGGTTACACTTATACAGACGAAATAAAAGCTGAAAAAGTTTGGTTTGCGGCGAATTTTTACAAAAATTTTTTTGACGTCATTACGGCAGTCGGAGGTGAATATAATCATACAGCCATACTACAATTTTATAAAAAAGCGGTGAGCAAATGAACGATATCATAAATCTGACCTCCGGCAAAAAGGAGAAAAAAGCCGAAAAAAACACTCTCCCTTCCCTCTCCTGCGGTCTCAGCCCGGACGAAGTGCTTCTTTCGCGGAAAAAATACGGCTCAAACGTGATGTCGCCCAAAAAACAGGCGGGATTTCTGCGCCGGTTTATCGGAAACCTGAACGACCCGATTATCAAAATACTGATCGGCGCGCTCGTAATCAACACCGCGTTCACGTTTTCACACATGAACTGGGCGGAGACAATCGGAATCGCGCTTACGGTTTTCATCTCGGCTTTTGTCACGACTGTGTCCGAACATTCCTCCGGCAAGGCGTTCGAGAAGCTGTACAACGAGCTTGACGACAGCCGGTGCACTGTTCTGCGCGATGGAAATGACGTTGAGATTTCGATTGCGGAGATAGTGCGGCACGATATTTTGTACCTGAAGCCGGGCGACACTGTTCCCGCCGACGGTATAATTCTGCGCGGAACTGTGAGGTGCGACGAATCCCCGCTGACCGGAGAGAGCAGGAATGTGTCGAAATTCTATTCCCCGGACACGCTGAACGGATACCGCCGCACACCCGATGATTTCAGGCTTGTGACAGGTGAGTCTTCGTGCGTTTTCCGCGGAAGCAACGTAACGGACGGAAGCGCGGAGATGCTCGTCACGGCGGTTGGCGACGGCACAATGTACGGCTCAATCGCGGGAGAGCTGACTCACGACGACGGTGTCAGTCCGCTCAAGGAACGGCTTTCGTCTCTCGCTAAAACCATATCGAAGATAGGCTATGTTTCGGCGGTGATTGTCGCGCTGGTACATCTCGTCGACGCATTCTGGATTGAAGCGGGGATGAATCCGGCGGTTGCGATTGAGAAAATACGCGACGTGAAGTATTCGGTGCCGGAGCTGATAAAGGCGTTCACAATGGCGATATCCGTGGTCGTGGTTGCCGTTCCCGAAGGACTGCCGATGATGATAACCGTAGTTCTCTCCTCCAACATGAAACGGATGCTGAAGTCCGGCGTGCTCGTTCGGAGACTTATCGGAATCGAGACGGCGGGAAACATTGATATGCTGTTCACCGACAAAACCGGGACGCTCACGACGGGCAAGCTCACGGTATCGAGCGTTATTTCGGCCGAAAACAGCGAGTTTTACACCATGCGCGCGTGTCAGAGCTCGGCGAAATCTATAAGCGATAGGCTGAAAAACGCCGCGGCTGCCTGTTCTTCGGCAAATAATTCGACCGAAAAAGCCATCAATTCGTTCCTCGGGGTCAGCGGGATGAGAAGCCGCGTTTCCGACAAAGATAAGCTGCCGTTTGATTCAGCCAGAAAATTCGCCGCCGGGCTTCTGGATGGCAGGGTTTACATTCGCGGAGCGGCGGAGTACCTGCTTCCCTGCTGCACCTCGTATCTGACAAACGACGGAAAAACCGCTTTGATGAGCTATGATGTGCTCGAGAGGCTGAAAAATTTAATCAAATCGAGGGCGGGCGCGTCGTGCAGAGTCCTTTTGCAGGCGGAGGGGTCGGCTGAAATTATGGAAAAGCTGCGTCGGGGCGAGCTCGATTCTTCACTGAGGCTTACGTTTACCTCACTTTTCATCATTCGGGACGAAATCAGGCGAGAGGTTATACCGTCCGTGAAAGAGTGCAGGCGAGCCGGAATTAACGTGGTCATGATAACCGGCGACAATTGTGAAACCGCAAAAAAAATCGCCGAGGAATGCGGAATACTCGACTCCCCGAGCGAAATTTTTTCTCCGAAAATCGGTGCAAAGCGGTATTATGACGCCAAAAGCTCTCTTGTGATTGACGGTGGGGATTTACGTGAGCTATCCGACGAGGATTTATCCCTGCTGCTGCCGAAAATCAAGGTGATATCACGCGTTACGCCGACCGACAAAAGCAGGCTGATACGGCTCTCAAAATCCGCGGGGCACATTGTCGGAATGACCGGCGACGGAATCAACGATGCACCGGCACTCAAGGCGGCTGACGTGGGATTTGCGATGGGAAGCGGAAGCGATGTCGCTCGTGAGGCTGGGGACATTGTGATAACGGACGACAATTTTGTCTCGATAACCAAAGCGGTGCTGTTCGGGAGGACGATTTTCCACAGCATACGGAAATTCATCACGTTTCAGCTGACTATGAACATGGCGGCGGTCGGGGTGTCAGTACTCGGAACGGCATTCGGCATAGATGCGCCGGTCACGGTAATACAAATGCTCTGGGTGAACATTATCATGGACACACTCGGTTCGCTTGCCTTTGCGGGAGAGCCTGCGCTTGAGGAATATATGAACCGGCGTCCTGTCAGCAGAAGCGAACACATTCTCACCCCTTCGATGGTATGTCAGATTGCGCTGACGGGGGGATACGCGGTCGCTCTTTCGATGTTCTTTCTGCTTTCAAAAAACGTAAGGCATATGTTTTCGGGAGACGAGACGTATTATCTGACGCTGTTTTTCGCGCTGTTCATCTTCATGGGAATAGGAATCGCGATGTGCACACGGACGGAAAAAATCAATATTTTCGCTAATATCGGAAAGAACAAGGCGTTTCTGCTGATCATGCCTGCGGTTGCCGTGGTTCAGCTGATAATCATATATTTCGGTGGAGAGGTTTTCAGGTGCGTTCCTCTCGACCTTCACGAGCTTCTGGTGTGCGCTGTTTTCGCCTTCACCGTCATTCCCGCTGACACAATACGAAAGGCGGTTCTGGCGATTATACGGCAAAGCAAAAAATAACGATAAAATAATTATGTAATTTTTTGAAATATATTGTATGACACGGGCAATTATGCTATAATTTTGAAAAGTCTCACAAAAGCAAAGGAGCATGAAATGAAAACTGAGGAGTATTTAAAGACTATCGACGAAGTTATCGCGCGCGGCCCGTATTCGGCTGACTGGGATTCACTGTCGGCATACAGAGTTCCGGAGTGGTACCGCAGCGCGAAATTCGGTATATTCATCCACTGGGGCGCATATGCTGTTCCGGCATTCGGAAGCGAGTGGTATCCGCGGAATATGTACGTCCAGGGCTCGGATGAATACAAGCACCACATCGAGACATACGGAGAGCACAAAAATTTCGGCTACAAGGATTTTATTCCGATGTTCAAGGCTGAAAAGTTCGATCCGGCTGAGTGGGCTGAGCTGTTTGAAGAAGCGGGAGCGAAATATGTAGTGCCTGTAGCCGAGCATCACGACGGATTCCAGATGTACAAGAGCGACATTTCTCACTGGAACGCGTATGAGATGGGCCCGTGCCGCGACACTCTGGGCGAGCTTAAAGCGGAATTCAGCAAGAGAGGAATTGTCACCGGAGCATCGTCACACCGTATCGAGCACTGGTTCTTCATGGGCCACGGCAAGGAGTTCGACAGCGATATCAAGGAACCCCTGACACCCGAAGACTTATACTGGCCCGCTATGCCGGAGAGAGACCATCAGGATATGTTCAGCAAGCCCGAGCCGACCGAAGAATTTATGAACGACTGGCTTGTGCGCTGCTGCGAGATAGTCGACGAATACCATCCGAAGATAATGTATTTCGACTGGTGGATTCATCACAGCGCAGCGAGAGAATATCTTAAAAAGTTCGCCGCATACTACTACAACCGCGCACATGAGTGGGGTGAGGAGGTTGTAATCAACTACAAGCAGGACGCGTATATGTTCGGAACGGCGGTGGTTGACATAGAGCGCGGAATGTTCTCCGACATCAAGCCGTATTATTGGCAGACTGACACGGCGGTCGCGCTCAACAGCTGGGGTTACACGGAAAACAACAATTATCGCGCCGCTTCTTCAATCATCTGCGACCTTGTTGACATCGTAAGCAAAAACGGCTGTCTGCTTCTCAACATCGGGCCTAAGGCAAACGGCGAAATTCCCAAGGAGGACGCTGACATTCTGCGTGAAATCGGCGCATGGCTCAAGGTCAACGGCGAGGCGATTTACGGCACTAAGGTCTGGCGCACACACGGCGAAGGTCCCACGGAGGTTATTGAAGGTCAGTTCTCGGACGGCATAAAGAAGGAATTCACCTCGCGCGACATCCGCTACACGGTCAACGGAGAAAATATTTACGCCACTGCCCTTCACGGTGACGAAAACGGCGAATACCATTTCACGCTGCTCGGAGAAAAAGACGCGTCACGCAAAGCCAACTTCCACGGAATCGTAAAAAATGTCACTATGCTCGGATATGACGGTGAGGTTGAATGGAGCCGTGATGAAGAGGCGCTTCACGTAAAAACAGGCCCGGAAAACAGGGACAGCGAGTCTCCCGTGGTATTCAAAGTCACGCTGTATTGATTTGATTTAAAGTCAGTTTATACATACAAAAACAGCACGAATGTTATCTGAAAAATAACGCACGTGCTGTTTTTGTATTATTTGTGAGATTGCAGTCAGTCGCCGGCTATAACTGCGGATGGAGACGAGGGGAATCGAACCCCTGTCCGAAAATCTATTCATGCAACTTTCTCCGGGTGCAGACTGTCTTTTGTGTTTCCCGCCCGAGACTCCGTCAGTCAGGATTTTCGGGTCGGTAGCCTTTTAATGCATGACGGCTGCAAAAGCAAACTCACCGTTCACGTTCGCCACTGAATGATGCCGTGGTCAGATAAGGACGCACTCCCAGTCGGGACATTTCGGAGTCGTGGCATTCTCCGAACGGACAGCCGCACTTAGGCAGCGATTGCTAATTCGTCGTTAGCGTTTATTTTTAAAATGAGGATTATTAAAGAGATTCCCCATCTCTACCCGCTTATCGCACTGCAAAATCCCCGTCGAAACCATTACGTCCCCATATGACGGGCATATTTCAGCCCGCGTTCGGATTTTTCAGTCCGTTTTTATATTATACACGATTTCAGTCAATTATTCAAGGGCTTATCAATTATTTAATCTATATTTCATTATTGAAATACCGGTTTATCAGTTCAATTATGG
>JBJFHS010000322.1:0-7233 GCA_051893885.1 Eubacteriales bacterium | reverse complement strand
CATCCGGTTTCTTCTTTTTATAATTATCTGCCCACCAGCGGATGGCTCTGCTTTTTCCGTATCCGATAGGAGCCACGACGCAAGTGACCGGATATTCGGAAATGTGGGACAGCTTATCGGCCAGCGCGACGGAGATATAGGTTGTATTCAGCTTGACAGGCATTGCGGGACACCTCGAATATTACATATTCTCTACTATTTATATTATTATACTATAAAATGCCATGAATTGCAATAGAGCGAAAAACCAAACACGTCAAAGAGGTGTATATAAGTCAGGCTGAAATCCGGGATAAAACAAAATCTTCCAAATGCACCTGCAATGATGCGGTCAGGTCGGCGTATCCCATCCGCATCACGAAGTCGGACGAGATGCCGAAACAGAGCCGCATGAGCAAATCACGTCCGCCCGAAACATCACTCAGCGTACTCGCTCACGATAAATTTCCCACTCTCCGCGTCCAGAATCAGGGTGTCGGAGGAACCGTATCTCCGTTTTCGTCAGTCACGCAGAATGCCAGCGCGAGACAGGTGTTTTCTTCGTCCTCGTATGAATCTATCAGAATATCGCCTGACGAAAACTGCCGGTACATAAAACTGTATTTGTCGCTTTCCGCAATTCTGGTTCTGCCGCTTCCGTCGTGCTTCATCCGATAAACAACACAGCCGTGCAGCAGCTCCGTTGAGCCTTTGGTTTCGGCTGAGATTCCGTCAAGTGTAAAAATATAACCGTCGGTTACCAGAAAATTCGGCGTCAGCAGCCCGTCAGCCACCGTTTCGTTTGTCCCGTCGGTGAGAGACGTGCGGTGCAGAACGTAGGTGTTTTTCATGTTCTCCGGCACTCTTCCGCCGCTCTCATCAATAAGCTCCGACGCTCCGGTCATATAATACGCCCAGCCACCGTAAAACAGCTGACCCGAGTATTCAGCCTGAGGCAGCGGTTGTTTATTCTGATTGGCATAATCGGTCGTATAATACAGGGGAGTATGGTTCCCGTCGTATTCAATCCAGTAAATTTTTCCGCCGTCGAAGGAGATAAGATTCGGATAATCGCTGCTGTCCGTATACCCGCCCGCTGTCCGTATACCCTCTCCGTCGGCAAGTCAGTGATTTTTCCGCTGTTTCCGTCCGCGCAGTGCAGGGAATAAACGCAGGACAGCTCTCCGTTCTCCGACTGGAATTCCGCCGTATAATAATACAGAACATTATCCTTCACTCCCGCACAGATTATGGAATCCGCATACTCCCGCAGAACTTTAAAATCCCCCATCGCCTCGTTGTATGCGCACAGCGTTTCCATACCTTCAAATCCCTTTTCGTTCCGGGTCAGCAGTCCGCGCCGGAAAAACAAAACCGTACCGTCGGCAGCGCACCCGAAGCAATTGTAAAAGGGACATTCATCGGTATCGTGCATACACAGCGGATCAATGCAGACCGGCGTTGTTTTCCCGGTGGTCAGATTTACCTTGACCGGCATTCCGGCACAGGCATCCCAGTCAAGGGCTTCACCGTTCGCCATGCGGTAAATAAATCTGGTGCTGCTCTGGTTTTCCGCCATGTCCGCTGTATCTCCGCAGGAGGAGAAAACAAGCACGACAAGCGACAGAATAACGATAAGCCGAATGTGTTTCATAAGCAGTCCTCCGTTTTTTTAAGTCAAGTCCCCGAAAACGTACAAAAAAATAATCCTATGGCGTTCATTTGTCCAGAACAAACTGCCCGAACTGCCGCTCTCCGTCCGTTAAGCTTTCACAGAAAACCATGATTTCATCCCCGCACGCCCTGAGATACCGCAGATGTGTGTCAGGCTCGTCATATACAGCTTTCGGCGTACCTCCCATAACGGACAGAGCATAAATCTTTCCGCCGTATTCATCATACAGAATCTGACCGTCGGCTGTTGTTTCGTATGGGATTTTTTCTCCGGCAAGAAGAAAATACAGCGTTTTTTCCACCCTGTACAGTGAAGCCGCAGTCCCTTCGTCCGTTTCCCATATGGTTTTACAGTGATTTTCACTGTGATCCTCAAGCTTCAGTTTTCCGATTTCGCAGGATCCGACGTAATTTACACAGTAATAGATAAACCCGTCATCCGTATTTTCGCATATTGTAATTCTGCCGGGCTTATCCGGTATTATCTCGTCCCGCCTGTCGTTTCCGTGCAGATCGGTTGAATACAGCGCGTTTATGTTGTCCCAGAAGTATAGCCGTCCGTCGTACATCGCTCCGTGCCACATGGGAACGCTCAGCCCCATATCCTCAATTTTTCCGCCCTTTTCTGAAACACGGTACAAGGAATATTCGGTCACATCCGGCTCCGGGGTCTGACGGTAAAAATAGACATAGCCGCTATCATAGTCCAGCTTTCCCTGAACGGAAGAATCCCGATAGGAATCCATTTCACAAAGCACCGCCGTTTTGCCCGTTTCGTAATTATAGGAGCAGACAGACTCCTTCACATATGTCAGACCGTCCCTGTCGGTATATGAATCCGTTCCGCAGCGGATGAAAAAAACAGTGTTCTCCTCTGCGCGGACATATGAAATATCATAAAAAATACAATCCTCTCCCAAATCGCACAGCGGATCGGGGCAGGCAGGGGTGACTTCAGCGGTCTTTAAATCGTATTTGTACAGATTCCGCTCTCTGATATAAAAGTAATAAAGGTCCTCCATGGTACTGTCCGATGAATTTTCTCTTACCACAGTCGAACAGCCGGAGAGCAGAGTCAGCAATACGCACAAAATCACGGAAATATATTTTAACATTCAAACCCCCAGGACGCATCCTTACTGTAATCGACAACCGTTTCCTCGCCGCTTTCCCGATTGAATCTGTATAATGTCCGCGGAATATGAATATACTTCTCGGGCTTTTCACCGCCGTGGAGCACCGTGTAATAAACGTATTCTCCATAAACATAAACGTCGCCTTCAAGAAAGTCAGGGTACTCCTTTGTCAGCACCGGAGCTGTATTTTCGCCGTCAATACCGCATTTATATATTGTGCCGCCGCTCTGCAGAGGATAGTCTTCGGCTCTGTATTCGATATAGCCTTCCTCGTTTTCAAATGGCGAAAGGTAGGTCAGCCCCGAGGTATTCTCCAATGCGGTGAAATAAATCACGTCATTTTGTATGGAAAAGAAGCATACGTTTTCCAGAACCGGCTCCGGCTGTTTATCATTTGCCTCCATACGGTACAGATTATGGTTTTCGAGAAAATAAACCTGCTCTCCGTACAGCCGTTCCCCGTAAAGCCGGTATTCCGACGCATATATCTTCTGTCGCTGATCATGGGCATAAGAAAGGTAAAGATTGTATTGATCGCTGATCAGAAATCCGCCGTTACAGATTCCTCTGTAAACAGGGCCGTTCGCTTCGGAGGATATACACGTGCGAAATCCCTCCATGGTTATAAGGTCCACGCCGTACAACACCGCGTTTTTTTCACCTGTCTGGGCAGTCAGAAACAGATAGTGTGATTCCTGCCAGAATTCGCCTTCCGAAAGAGGTATTTCCGCGATTTTAACGTATGCTCCCGTCACGGGATCCAGCTCCATGATACAGGTGTTTTCATAAAATCCTCCGTCAAGGGCGGGAATTCCGCAGATATACAGCTTATCTCCATAGGCGCACAGGGATATATTTTTCATAGTAATATGCCGGCATATTGAATCAGCGCCGCAGGACGGTTCCGGACAGATTCTCGTTCGTTCGCCGTCGATTGATTCAAAGAAAATGCCGTTTTCAATATTGGCGACCGGCACATCCGGATCGGGGTTTTCCGTGATATCGCAATAATACAGCCCGTTTTCGATGAAGCAATACCGGTCGGGCGCATAAATCCGGGGGAGTCCGTTGTCGTCCAGCTTTCCGTCCCATATGGGGAATTCGGTTATCACAGGCGCGGCAGAGGTATAATAATCCGTATAAACCGTGTTTTTTTCGGTTTCCGCCTCTGTTTCAGCCGTATCCGTCATGTCCGCTGTATCTCCGCAGGAGGAGAAAACAAGCACGGGAATCGACAAAATAACGATAAGCCGAATGTGTTTCATAGTGATCCTCCTTTTTTATGATAAGTCCCCGAAAACGTGCAGATAATAATCCTCCAGCGTCGGTGCGGCGGTTTTTGATTCCTCCGTCGGCTTTGTTCCGGCGAGAATCCGAAGACTGACCGCGCCGCTCTCGTCTCTCGCAATATTCGTCACGCGGAATTTTTCCTGCATCAGCTGAACCTCGTCTTCCGCACACGGCACCAGCCACACCTTCCCCTCGATTTTGCGGGTCAGCTCATTTGGCGGCGCACTGTCAACTATAACGCCCTTTTTCAGCATAATGATTTCCCGCGCGATGAATTCGATGTCCGAAACCACGTGGGTCGCGATGAGCACGATTTTGTTGAAGGCGATTTTCGAGATGTAGTTGCGGATGGCGATGCGCTGCTTGGGGTCAAGTCCGGCGGTGGGCTCGTCGAGGATGAGTATCTCCGGCTCTCCCAGCACTGCCTGCGCCAGAGTAAGCCGCTGCTTCATTCCCCCCGACAGCGCGCCGATCTTCTTTTTCACTGCATCGTCAAGCTCCACAGCGGCGAGGATCTCCGTTATCTGCACTCCGGCTTCGTTTTTGCCTATCCCCTTCAGTGCCGCCATGTACCACATGAACCGCTCCACCGTAAAATTCGGGTACAGCCCCGGGTACTGCGGCATGAAACCCAGCTTCTCCCGGAATCTGACGCCCATGTCGAGAACGTTTTCGCCGTCATACAGAATCTCCCCAGAGTCCGCCTTGAGGTTGTCGGTGAGGATGTTCATAAGTGTGGATTTGCCCGAGCCGTTCGGACCGAGCAGCGCGTATATCCCGGGCTCAAGTGCGGCGGAAAAACCGTCGAGTGCGAGGTTTGTGCCGTAGGATTTGGTTATGTTTTGTATGGTTAATGTCATTTTTATCCCTCCGAGTCAGGTCTGATTGCTTTATACATCGAAACAGTTCCGTCCGCTTCCGGCTTCAGATTCAGGTATTCGTACTCAAAATCAAGACGGCTCAGGTCGCTGCACGCCGCAATGATATACCCGTCTGACACGCCTATAGGCTCGATTTTCAGATTCCGGCTGCCCATGGCATACACCTGCTTTTCCCCGGTCGAGAGATTCAGATGCACCAGTTCCCCCGAAGTCGTGCGGACAAAATCATAGGGCGACATACCGCTGCCGTCATAGCTCTCCGCCGTGCCTATCAGCTCAAACTCATCCTCCGGCAGCATGGGAGTGTACCAGACCCCGTCTTCATCCCAGACCATCATGTCGATATCCCCGACAACTCTGTCAAAGTCCGCGCCGTTCCATCTCCAGAGAGCCATGTGTGTGAACAGAAACCGGCAGTTTGCTTCATATTCGTAAATATCTTCCGAGCCGTATAAATATACATTATTTCCGTGAAAAATTACACCGTATGACTCAATACACGGCAGCTCTGCGCTCACTTTTTCTCCGTTTTTCCGGCCGATCGCAGTGAAGCAGCCGCCGTCGGTCACGTAATAATTGTACCTATCGGCATAAATCTCGGCGTATGCGGTGTATCCACCCCCTAAAAATGACTCCGCGCCGCCACCTCCGCAGGGAACACGCATCGGAACGCCGTCTGGTTCGCCGGATTCACTGTAAAACGCTTCCGTATAATATACATATTCGCCGTCGGTTGAAATTCCGGTGACTCCTCCGCCGACAGTTGAAAATTCCGCCAGCTGTTTCATGCTTCCGCTGCTCAAATCAATACGGTACACTGCGTTCATCATGTAAATATTTCCGTTATCCTCCACAGTTCTCATAAACATTTTACCGCTGCCGTCGCAGGAATAGGATATGCCGCGCGCATAGATGTATTCTCCGTCCGATGCGGTGTGATATACGTGAATGCTTTCGGGGCAGACGGTATCATGACTGCACAGCGGGTCAAGGCACAGGCTCATTCCCTCAGGACAGGCGGCCGAAAACCTCCGCAGCGTGGTGCCGTACTCCCGGTAAACAGTGCCGCCGATCTGGCAGTACGCAGGGGTGTTGAGGCAGTTTTCGGGAAATCCTCCGCCGCCGCATGAAGACATAAGCAGGCACGCTATAAGCAGCATTAACGTTATTTTCTTCATAATTAATTATTCCTCACTTCACAAACATACGCTTCGCCGGCCAGAGCATCAAATTCAGTGCCGCATCTTCAATATTAGCCATCATTCATAAATCTTTTCAATCGATATCATACCGTTTTTTGTTTCCAATAAACAAGAACGGTAATCACTGTCACCGGTTTCAAAGAACTGATTCTGATTGGATATATTCGTATACAGCTTTCCCTCCGCTCCGCTTATAATCCCGATTTCATCACCGTATCCGAAATCGTTTCCAAGCGCATACTCCGTGATTGAGTAATCAGTAAAATCCATCCGAAATACTTTTTTTGTGGTGACGGCAAAGATATCACTATCCGTCATTTCACCGTGAGAACCTGTCGGTATGGATTTAGTTCCGATATAATCACATCCGGATTCAGTATACCAGATACCGTCCTGTGCAAACGTAAAATTGCCTTTGCCGATCTGCCTGAAAATATTGTTTTCATACAGATACAGGATGTAAGAATTCAGGCTTTTATAAACCTGGCTTCCATCTTCCTTTGTGTCGGAAAAGGTTTGCGGAGTTGACGTGAGCAGATATGTTTTGCCATGATAAATCTGAATTGAAAAAAGTATACCCTCTGTGTCTGCTGCGGCATCTTCTGTGACTGTCATGTTTTCTTTGTCTATGATTGTCAGATGCGGTATCCCGCTTTTATCCGTTTTCATGAGATAATAATTCAGTTCATCCACATAAAAAGTTGTGTTCATGTCCATTTCATCTTCAATAACGACCTCTGCTTTTCCGCCATTTACCGGAATCCGCATTATCTTCTGATATTGGTCGTCTTTGCCGGCAGGAGCATCAGATTTAATTTTTTCCCTATAAAATCCCTGTTCAAAGTAAAGATACCCGTCTGAATACCGAATGACGGGAGACACGGCTCCGCTTGTGTCATAGGTGTGAAGAAGTGTCAAATCCGAACCGTCGGGATTCAGCGAATATATCTGACGATAAATTGTATTGTTCGCATCGGTCAGCGCCGCATTCTGAACACTCAAATACAGTTTTTCGCCGTCTGTAATGATCGTTTTCTGCCAAAGCCAGGTGTTGTCGGGACATAAACTTTC
>JBJFHS010000321.1:0-7381 GCA_051893885.1 Eubacteriales bacterium | reverse complement strand
TCTGAAATCATGTCTGCCGCCTCCCTTCGTGTTTTTATGCGGGGATCAGAGGGCTGTCCCACGTCAGACAGACTATTGCGGTGGCAATTTTTTCGCTTGGTTCCGTGATTTTTGGATTTTATTATTATACCATAGAATTGTGACAAAATATAGTCAGCTGCCACGTTTTTTGAAACAGGAGTTATCCGCAGGCTGCCGATACCGAAAATCCCACGACCTGTAGGATTTATTTCAAACATCCGGTTCTTGACCAACCGAGACTTGTGCTATATAATGATATCAACAAAACCACAAAACCGAGGTGCCATCATGAAGCTGAACATCGCACGAAATCTGAAAAAATACCGTAAAGAACGGGATATCACGCAGGAAGCACTGGCAAAAGAACTCGGCATCTCCGCGCAGTCCGTCTCCAAATGGGAGCGCGGCGAAGGATACCCTGACATCGAGCTACTCCCGAATCTTGCAAATCATCTGAACATCACCGTCGATGAGCTTCTCGGAAACGACAGCGCCGCACGTCAGGAAGACATCTCGCAGTTCCGGCAGAAATTCTGGTCATCTGACACACGCCGCGAAGGAATTCTCCCCGATGCATGGCTGCCGTGTGAAGCAAACTTTGATTTCTGTCTGGCAGCGGCGTATTTCGGCATGGGAGAAAAAGAAAAAGGTTATGAACTGCTGGAATGTTCGGTCAAATCCCATGAAACATGGTTACGGATTCCGCAGGAGGCAATTCTGGAATTCGGCTGCAGAGACCTGTTCGGCGGAATTTTCACACAGAAAAAAAACACCGGCGGCACCGTTTTTCTGCCTGACGAGGCAAAAACACCCGCAGATGATGTTTCCTATTTTGTTCTGCGTTCCACTGCAAGCCAATCTTTGCTTATCCTCAGAACAGCAGCCGACCCCGACTGGAGCTGGAACTGCGGCATCTCAAAGGAATGGCTTTCCGATGTTGCAAAAGAGGTGCGTTTTCTCGGACTTGTCGAACGTGCAAAGGATTTATGTTCCGAATTTTCTGTCAGCTGAACAGCCGGAAATTTCACAAAAGGAGAAGATTTGGAATGAAAAGAATCTCGCTATAGCTATTCAGAAGCATACCGAGCCTTTATTGACATTTTTCTTCCTTAATGATAAAATGTACAAGGTAAATGCTGACAATTCCGCGTATATGAATGACAAATATACAGAACAGCGATTTTTTCACATATATCAGGAGTAAACAATATGTTTTTGGAAGACCTTCCCTACCGCCCGGTGCGGATAACCCGACAGATCTCAGCTGAAAATCCAACAGGTGAACCCGGAAACGCCTGCCGCTGGGATCCCATGCATCCCGAAAACACCATCGACCGTGGAAAAGGACTGAAGGTTCACCCCTTTTTACAGCTGGAACCGGGAGAGACAAAGCAGCTGGCGGATATTGACGGCTCGGGCTGTATCAATGAATTTTTCATCACCACGGAATATACGTACCTCTCCGAACTGATTCTGCGGATATACTGGGATTTTGAAGAAACTCCTTCGGTGGAAGTCCCGCTTGGTATGTTTTTTGCCAACGGATTTGATGAGGACAAGCATCCGGTCAACTCGGTTCCTGTAGCCGCTATTCCGAGAAATGCCTACAGCTGCTACTGGCAGATGCCGTTTGTCAAACACGCCCGGGTGACGCTGACTAACGAGGGAGGGTGCCGTATCGGCTGTGTGGCTTACCGTATTCTCTATCAGTTGTATCAGCATCCCACATCTCCCCTTTACTTCCACGCCCAGTACCGCCGTGCAAAAACCGCTCTGGACAATCCTACCTACACGATACTGGACGGCGTTTCGGGCAAGGGATATTACGTGGGAACTTATCTTGCGTGGAATTCTTTGAACAGCAGCTGGTGGGGAGAAGGCGAGGTCAAATTCTATCTGGACGGCGACACGCAGTACCCCACTATGGCGGATAACGGAACTGAGGACTATTTCGGCGGTTCCTTTGGCTTCTCCCCGTTCAATACCGACCTTGCCGGAAACGCGGAGCAGTCCTTCTCCACTCCTTTTCTGGGAATGCCGCTTGCAAAAACGGACAATACCAAAGGCGGACGGCGTTTCAGTCTCTATCGCTGGCACATTTATGACAGTATAGGATTCTTCAGTGATATCAGAGTGACGGTGGATACGCTGGGCTGGTGGAGAAAGCCGGGAGTTCGCCCGCTTGAGGAGGAGATTTCATCCACTGCATACTGGTATCAGGGGGAACCTCACGCAGCTTTTCCGCCGCTTCCCTCTCTTGAAGAACGCTGGGACAGATGAGATGGCGGTTTGAAAATATTATGACGCGGTTATGCCGGACATAATTCGACTTCCACATCCCACAGCTATTTCAGAATATCCTTCAATATATTCATCAGCGCATCAATGTTAATGGGCTTGGAAACAAAGCCGTCCATTCCCGCTTCAAAGGCGAGATTTTTGTCCTCGTCAAATGCGTTTGCTGTCATGGCTATGATTGGTATATTGGCCTTTTTGCTGTCGCTCAGTGTTCTTATCTCTCTTGTGGCAATAAATCCGTTCATTCTGGGCATCTGAACATCCATCAGAATCAGATCGTAGTGGTCGGAAGCCGCAGAAGCCATTTTGTCGACTGCTGCGATGCCGTCGTTGGCAACATCGACCACAAATCCCGCCTCATTGAGAATCTCCGCCGCAATTTCCTGATTGAGCTCGTTGTCCTCAACAAGCAGGATTCTCTTTCCGGCAAAATCAACGTTTTTCGGCTTTTCTTCTTTTTTGATCTCCACCCGAACAGGTCTTGTGAGCACTTCCCTCAGTTCCGACATGAACAGCGGCTTCATTACAAATGCAGTTACTCCGGCTTCCCGTGCCTCTTCTTCGATATCGGACCAGTCGTATGCCGTCAGTATAATGATCGGTGTGCTGTCTCCGATAACCTTTCTGATTCGCCGAACTGTCTCAACACCGTTCATATCCGGCATCAGCCAGTCAATGATGTAGACCTTGAATTCATCCTTCTCATCATATGCCTCTTTTGCCCTGACCACGGCTTCCCTGCCCGAAACTGTCCAGTCCGCTCTCATACCGATCTGCTTCAGCATTTTGCTCACGCTCATACAGGTGCCGGTATCGTCATCTGCAACCAACGCACGCGCACCCTGCAGCTCGGAAATCGGCTCATATTTCACAACGGTGTCTGACAGCTTGCAGTCCAGCATCACGATAAATTCCGAGCCCTTCCCTTCCTCGCTCCTGACGGTTATGGTTCCGCCCATCATATCGAGGATATTTTTGGTAATCGCCATACCCAGCCCGGTTCCCTGTATTCCGCTGACAGTTGCCGTCTGCTCTCTGGTAAACGATTCAAAAATGTGCTTCTGGAACTCCTCGGACATTCCGATTCCGTTGTCCTTTATACGGAATTCAAAGGTGGTATATCCGCTGAGGCTGCACGCCTTTTCGGAAACCCGAATGCTGATCGTCCCGCCGACCGGAGTGAACTTGATCGCATTGCTGACGATATTCAGCAGTATCTGATTGAGGCGCAGCTTGTCCGTAATGATATCTTCATGTATGATGTCCTGAGTGTCTATATACAAGTCCTGCTGCTTTGACGCAATATTGGATTGGATTATGGTCCGCAGGTCGTGGAGGACATCCGGCAGATGCACGTCTTTTTCTTCGATTTTTACCCGTCCGCTCTCAATGCGGCTCATATCCAGCACGTCGTTGATCAGGCTGAGAAGATGACTGCTTGATACGGAAATTTTGTGAAGGTAATCCTTGATTGCTTCGGTGTTATCAAGGTGCGAAGCCGCCAGCGCCGTATAGCCGATTATGGCGTTCATGGGAGTGCGGATATCGTGGGACATATTGTTAAGGAACGCAGTCTTTGC
Organism: Eubacteriales bacterium; assembly: GCA_051893885.1. Taxonomy (GTDB): domain Bacteria; phylum Bacillota; class Clostridia; order Oscillospirales; family CAG-272; genus UMGS1696. The sequence continues at coordinate 3,482 of JBJFHS010000321.1, read as the reverse complement.
CCGGTTGGCGTGTTCCGCTGCAGCAAGTGCGTCAACAAGTGCCTTCCGCTGGTTCTCTTTTTCGCGCTCCTCCTTGTCCACATTCAGAAAAGCAAACGCGATATCGGATATTTCCTCCTCTGCCTTTGAAAATTTGATCAGCACGAGCTCCAGCCATTGGTACTCCCCGTTCTTTCCCGTGTGAAGGAAGCGGCAGGAGTGCCTTTTGCTGTCACGAAGGACTTCCCTTATATAATTCTCATCGGCATACCTGATCATTTCATCCCGATAGTCCGGATGGGTATATCTGATAACGGATTTTCTGTACATATCAAAGAATTCGTCAGAGGTCTTGAAATCCATCTCCCTGATTTCCTTCGCGGCATTGCTTCTGATATTGTACTTCATGAAATCTTTTGTAACCAGATTGATGTAATACAGAGAGGAATACTGGCTGGCAAGTCCCTCGATGCGGACGATATCCTCCTGAAGCCTTCTCCTCATTTCGGAATCCTTGGCGTTCAGCTCCTCCGTCTTTGTGAGATCAAGGATGTATGTGATTGCCAGAAGGTCGTTATTTGTAAGATCCCGATACATGACCACGTGCTGTTCGGCAAGCATCGGTTTTCCCATGAAGTCCTTCATCCAGCAGCGGTGGAAAATGTGCTCCTCGCCGTTTTCAAAGCACTTTGTCAGGTGAGCGGCATCAAAAAACGCAAAATAATCCGGCTGCAGCTCTTCGGCAATCTGATATCCCCAGTGCTTTATCACATCCGGGTAGCTGCAGTTCTCGGGGAGCCCTATTGCGTCATTTATGCTGTATTCCACATCGTCAATGACCTGATACATCGCCCCGGGAACAAGGTTTTGTGTGATATTTATATTGTAGTATGCGCCCGCACTTGCAGACAGCGCGTGTTCCATTATCTTTATTTTTTTCCTGCAGGTTTCCAGCTGCTTTTCCAATATTGTATTGTTCATAGGCCTGACCTCCAATTTGTCTCCTTTGTAAAAAGTCCCGGGAGGAAAGTATATTTCTTATCGGGTTCACCTGATGATTCCGGTCAGGGCTGGATTCTCTGATGCCCGGATATACCGGATAATTTCATAACCGTACCCGTACTGCACATTATGGGGAATCTTATTAAACGTGAGTTCGATGTGGGAAACGGGGAGGTAGTTGGAGACGGAATTCAGCTTACTGCCAGCGCAATATACCGCTCTCCACGGCTGTTCACAGCGCAGTAGAAATGGTACACCTTGCCTCTCCAGCCGACAATCCACGGTTTGTGAGCATGAACATCCTCGTCGGGTACATCATTCGATGGTGCGATCAGCGGCTTACCTTCCCACGGAGTCCAGCGAATCAGGTCATACGACGCGGCAAAGGTGTCATACGCGCCCATACCTCCCCTGAACCTGAAGTATGCCATAACATATAAATTGCCGAACGCGCCCCCTCCGAGCCGTATTATCTGCGGGTCTCCGCATATTCTGCCGTCCGGGTCGCCTGTTACATGGTCGATTATGGGATATCTGCCGTACCGCTCCCACTTTTCCATGTCGTCAGATACCGCGAGGAAAATGCGCTCAGTGCCGTTTCTGTGTTTTGCGTTGTAGCAGTTGACGTATCTGTGACCCGTCAGACCCTCGTCGTCCTCAAATATAAAGCTCTTGTACAGCGTTTTATCCTCAAAATATCTGATGTCGCTGTCAAACGGAGTCAGAATCGGCTTTTCCCGGCGTCTGAAAGTCGGCTTTGTCGGGTCTGAAGATGATGCGAGTCCCATAAGTAATGGATCCGGCTCATATCCGTTGTCTGCTCCGGCGAGATACGAAATGTAATATTCGCCGCACACCGTTTTCAGCTCGTTTGTCCCGAACAGGTCAATGTCGTGCAGGGCAGCGTATCCCGCAATCTGACCGCCGTCCCACTCTCTTCCACCTCCGCGACGCAGAATCGGGCGGAGATACTCCCAGTTCACAAGGTCGTCAGATACCGCGAGGTGCGTTTCGTATCCCGACACTGCCGTATCACACGAAATCATGATAAAGTACATATAGAATCTGTCTCCGTATCGGAAAACCGTAGGAGAATCGCACATCCATCCATCACGCTTCATAACTGCGCCGAACCGGACCGGAGTTGATAACGCTTTATAAACGTAAGTCATGTCCTCGGGGGTTACGACTTTGTCCGCGTTTTTGTTAAAATAGTTAAATTCTATCATTTTTCACACTTTCTCCCAATCGTATTGATCTCACCGCGCAGGCGTCTGATTGCGAGCATCATGGCGTGTGCGGATGTCAGGCGGCGTATCTTCGAGCGGTCATTTCTGCCGTTGAAATGCTTTGTCTCGGTGTAAACTCCGTCTCTGTCCGCAACTCCGAAGCACACCGTTCCCACCGGTTTTTCAGCACTTCCTCCGCCCGGGCCGGCAATTCCCGTGACTGACACCGCGATGTCGCATCCGAGGGCTTTCACGGCACCCGACGCCATGTATGCCGCACACTCCTCGCTGACCGCGCCGACTGTTTCAAGCACATTTTCCGGCACTCCGAGCACGTTCATTTTTACCTCGTTGGCATATGAAACGATTCCGCCGACAAACACGTCTGACGCGCCCGGAATATCGCCGAGATTTGACGCAATCATGCCGGCTGTGCAGCTCTCCGCAGTTCCAATGGTGAATTTACGCCGCCTCAGCTCGGATATAAGCGTCGTCACAACCGAATTTTTCGCTGCAAACGGGTCGTCCGTCTCCGCGTAGACAAATTTTCCGGCTTCGGTTTTATAAATTTCGTCAGCACACTCGCGGCACAGTTCTTTTGCTTTTTCCGCTGATTCGCCGCGCGCGGTAATTCTGATTCTGACCTCGTGCTCGCAGGCGTATGGAGCGATGGTCGGGTTTGTGTGAGACTCCATCATCGGACGCAGAATCGACTCAGCTCCCGACTCGCCAATGCCGTAGAGGTGCAGGTTCAGGCTGTAGATCACGTCGTTCGACAGCGCGGCGAGGTACGGGTTGACATATTTGACAAACATCGGCTCGCATTCGGACGGAGGTCCCGGGAGAAGTACGGCGCGCTTTTCTTTTCCGTCAATCTCACCCTCAAGCGCAAGTCCGGGAGCTGTTCCCCATTCGTTTGGAAAAACCGTCGCGTTGTCCGGCACTTCGCACTGTGAGAGGTTGTTTTCGGTCATCTCGCGTCCGATTTTTCTGAAAAATTCTTCAATATCCGCGCGGATTTCAGTATCAAAGTGCATTTTTACGCCGAATTCGTCAGCGACCGCTTTTTTGGTGATGTCGTCGCAGGTCGGTCCGAGTCCGCCGGTGAGAATCAGAATATCCGCGCGTCTCAAAGCAAAATGAACAGCCTCGCGCAGTCTTTCGGGATTGTCCCCCACAACAGTCTGGTGATAAGAAGAAAAGCCAAGAGATGAAATTTCTCTCGCGATGAAGGCTCCGTCGGTGTTGATAATATCCCCGAGCAGAAGCTCC
>JBJFHS010000320.1:0-1898 GCA_051893885.1 Eubacteriales bacterium | reverse complement strand
GTGCCGCTTGAAAGGCTGTTTGATGTGACCTCGCCTTTGAGTGCGGAGCTTTGTTTAAGATATCCTGCGAGGAACTGGAGCTGTGTGAGGGCTGTTCCGTCCTCGGCGTAGTACCACATCACTGTTCCGGAGACTGAGGTCTTGAATTTTACAGTTGTTGAGCTGTCGAGATAAGGCTCGGTCTGGAAACCGCTTGTGGAGGCGGAGGCAGAGTTGTCGATGAGCACGGCGGGATACTTTCTTGCTCCGTCCTGAAGCTGGATCACGACATATGCGTAGTCCTTGACCGAGGAGGAGGCATAGGTCTTGATCGAAACAGCTTCGCCGGCTTTGATTTCAACGCTGCTCGATGCGGATGCGCTTCCCCAGTACGAGCTGAAGGTTGAGATTGACGGAACTGTCGCGTTGTTGGTGTAGTAGTAGCAGAGTGTTCCGCCTGCGCTTGCCGAGAGATTAATGTAGTAATAAGAGCCGTCTGTTGTGACGAACGGGTCGATTGTGAAGGAGTTCTGAGTGTCGCTTGTGCCGGAGTAAACCGTACCGCCGAATGAAGCGGAGAGGTTGTTTCCTATCTCAAATTCTTCGGGAAGCATTGCGGAGCTGAATCCGTCGGCGTAGATATAAGCTGCTCTGAGAGAGCCGTTTCCTGTCACGTTTACATTGTCGCTGCCGTTCTTTACAACGAGAGTGTCGACCTCGGTGTTTGAGAGAATGCTGATATCGCAGCCTGCCTCAACGGTGAGGTTCTCGATTTCGCTTCCGCTGACAACGGAAATCTTACCTCCGCCGAGCGCGACTACATTTTCAACCTTACAGTTGTCGAATGTGACGTTCGCTGAACCGCGGATGTAGAGCGTGCCGTTGATTGTGCACTTGTTGAAGGTAACAGTGCCGTCAGACGCGCCCTCGGTTATGATGTTGCGGCCGTTCATTGTGACGTTTGTGACGGTGATTCCGCCGCGTGTCACGGTGTTGTTTTCGGAATATGCGCTGTCGTCCCTTGAGTATGCGCTGTTATTGTAGATGCATCCGGCGGCTCTGTAGAGAATAGTGAGAGCCTCAGCGCGGGTCAGGGTTTTTGACGGTTTGAAATACATCTTGCCGTTTTCGTTGTAGCCGTTGATGATTCCGGCGTCTATAGCTCTGAGGATATAATCGTTGAAATACTCAGAGATTTCGCTGTAGTCGGCAACCGAGCTTGCATTTGTGGCTGCTGCAGCGGGGAGGTCGAGGTAGCGCACCAGAAGCGTGGTAGCTTCCTGACGGCTGATTTTGGCGTTGGGGGAAGCCTTGGAGCCGTAGTTGATAAGGTATCCCTGTGCGGCTGCCTTCTGGTAATAGGTGTAATACCAGTCGCCTGATGAGATGTCGTCGTATTTTATGGATGTGGTCGCGGTGAGACCGAATGTTTCGTCGAGCATTTTGATGAACTCGGCGCGGGTTACCTCACCGTCGGGCTTGAAATAGTATGTGCCGTTTGTGTCGTTTTTGTATCCGTTGAGAACGCCTTTGTCAACGAGATACGGAATCTGACCGCTTGTCCATGCCCAGTGACCTGCCACGTCGGTAAAGGTGATGCTCGCCGCACCTGACAGCACGGCACATGAAAGCATCATCACAACCGCGAGCAGTGCGGACATGATTCGATTGAACTTTTTCATATGTCCTCCAGTGTTTTTTGGATGTATAATTTTTTCCATAAATATTATAACACATCCGTTTTAATTATCAAGAGCTAAATTTCGCTATTTTTTGATGATATTGTAAAAATAATGCAGTATGAGCACAAAACAGCTCTATGATTTGCTGATATAGACGTAAAAAGGCGATAAAAAGTTCCGCGGTTTGCTTCTTCTTCCTTCATTTTACTTGACGGATTGCGGATAATGTGATATATT
>JBJFHS010000319.1:0-7437 GCA_051893885.1 Eubacteriales bacterium | reverse complement strand
ATCCGAAATACACTTCGGAAGCAATAAAGAACCGTCATCCCGGAACTGATTTTGAATTCATCAACCTCGGAATCAGCGGAAACCGCGCGGAAAATCTTCGCGACAGGTGGAAAAGCGACTGCACCGACCTCATGCCGGACGTAGTGTCTATACTTATCGGTGTAAACGACACATGGCACAGAGCGGGAGAGCGCAACTGGATGCCTCACGAATATTTTGAGGAGTGCTACCGCTATATTCTCACCGAAATCAAAGAAAAGACCAGCGCGAAAATAATAATTCTTGAGCAGTTTTTACTCCCCGTGCCGGACAAGGAATTTTTCCGTGTTGACCTCGACCCGAAGATTCAGGTGACACGCAGGCTGGCAAGAGAATTTGCGGATGCGTTTATTCCGCTCGACGGTATTTTCGCCGCAAACTGCATAGGTGAAGCTCCGACTGCATGGGCTGCGGACGGCGTTCATCCGACAGAAGCGGGTGCAAGACTTATCGCGAGACATTACGCCGAAGCATTTGACAAAATATTCGCTTCATTAAATTAATCAGAAAAAACAGCCGCTGAATTCACGGAATAGCTCCGGTTTCAGGCGGCTGTATTTTTATTTTTACAGTATAATGCAGATGAGTCCCTGACTGCCCTCGTTGATGATTTTGGAAAGAGTTTCACCGAACTTTATCCGCGCGTCGTCAGGCATATTGGCGAGCTTTGCGTTGAGTCCGTCGTTTACCAGTTCATACAGTGAGCGGCCGAACATATTCGAGCTCCACACGGCATTGGGGTCTTCCTCGATTCCTTTTGTGAGGAAGCTGACCATTTCCTCAGACTGCTGCTCAGTGCCGACTATCGGGTTTATTTCAGTCTCGATATTCGTCTTTATCATGTGAATCGATGTCGCCGATGCTTTTATTTTTACTCCGTAGCCGCCGGACTGACGTACAATTTCGGGCTCTTCGAGGGTCAGGCTTTCGCTGTCGGGGATCACAATTCCGTAGCCTCTCTCATTTACTGCACAGATTGCATCTCTATACTTGTCAAATTCATGTTTGGCCTGTGAAAGAGTGTCGATTGCTCCGAGCAGCTCCGTCTGATTTTTCATCGGAATTCCGGTTATCTCGGAAATGATGTCAAAGTAGAGCTCTTCCGGAAGTTTTACTGTGAGAACAGCGCTTCCCTCGCCCGCATCGGTTTTGTCTACACTGATTTTTACGCCTTCGCTGTAATTTCCGCAGAGCGAAACAACCTTCTCTATTCCCTCAGTCAGTTTACTGCAGAACACGGTTTTGATATCGCGCAGCTTTTTCATCTCCCGCGCCGCCGATATGACCGATTCGCGGATTGATTTTTTCAGCCTGTGCTCCTCAGGCAAAACCGAAGTCCAGCCCGGGAGAACAATATCGGCTTCCTTTGCCGGAAATTCCTCAAGAAGCATACCGAGTATGTGCCAGATGTCGTCGGCATTGAGCTCCATACAGTTGACGAGAGCCACCGGCGCGCCATATTTTTCCTCAAGCTTCATTGCAAGAGCCACGGCGGAGTCTGATTCGGGCTTTGCGGAGTTCAGTATCACAGCGAACGGTTTTCCCTGCTCCGTCAGCTCGGCGGCGACTCTTTCTTCAGCTCCAACATAGTTGTCCCTTGTGAAATCCCCTATCGTTCCGTCGCTTGTCACAAGCATACCGATGGTTGAGTGCTCGGAAATGACCTTTCGCGTGCCATATTCTGCGGCAGTTTCAAACGGGACAGGGTCGCTGTGCCACGGAGTATGTACCATGCGCTCTTCCCCGTTTTCCTCTCCGCCGAGTGCCTCCGGAATCATATATCCTACGCAGTCTATCAGCTTCACTCTGAGCTCTGTTCCGTCAGAGGTTTTGATGGAAACGCCCTCGTCCGGTATAAACTTCGGCTCTGTCGTCATAACGGTCTTTCCGCCGGCACTCTGAGGAAGCTCATCTCTCGCTCTCTCCCGGTCAAATTCCGATGAAATTCCGGGAATCACCACGCTGTCCATGAATTTTTTTATAAACGTGCTTTTTCCGCTTCTCACAGGTCCGACTACCCCTATATAAACGTCTCCGCCGGTTCTTTCCGCGATATCACGATAAATTTTTGTGTCAGTCATATATCCTCCGACTATTAATTGATACAATGCCGTTTATTCTGTTTTATAGATATGCGGGGGATATATAAAATATACCGTTTGTTTTTTTATAACGCCGCAGCAAAATAATTCATTTATTGATGTATTGTTTTGCATTACATAATCCGATAAAAAATTCAAAAATTCTTTATAAAAATTCAAAATATACTTGACAAAATTTAATTCGCATATTATAATAAAAGGGTCAGATGAAACAGACAGGAAACAGCGAAAGCTGACCGAAGGAGTAACACTCTCAGGTATAAAAGGACTGTTTGTGGATGACACTCTGGAGAATTCCATTACACTTATTAAGTTAATGGATGCCGAAGGTGCAAAACCGTATCTCTTTGCGGGGAATCTCTCAGGCAAAAGGACAGAGCAGCTCAGATTCACATGAATTTTTATTCAATCTTCTTCGTCCCATGTGCAGGTTATAGTTTTCATGAATGAATATTTATGCTGTTTATAGTCTTTTGGTATGAGAGTCCGGCTTTGGCTGAACTCTTTTTTATATTTTATTAAGGAAAGTGTGTATTGCGCATGGAATCATTCATTAATGCTCTGACAAAAGTAAACTCCGCCGTCAACAATGTTGTATGGGGTGTCCCTGCCCTGATTCTTCTGGTCGGTACAGGTATCTTAATGACAATACTGACGAAATTTTTCCAGTTCACCCGATTCGGTCATATGTGGAAAGAGACGATCGGCGGTTTATTCAAGAAAAAAGATATTTTAAAGAACAAGGACGCCAAATCAATTTCACAGTTCCAGGCTCTTTGTACGGCTTTGTCCGCAACAATAGGTACCGGTAACATTGCCGGAATCGCATATGCCATCACCATGGGCGGTCCCGGCGCGATTTTCTGGATGTGGGTTGCCGCAATATTCGGTATGATGACTAACTTCGCCGAAAACACCCTCGGTATTTACTTCCGCAGAAAGAATGAAAAAGGCGAATGGTCGGGCGGTGCGATGTATTATCTCCGCGACGGCGTCGGAAATATGAAATACGGCAAGGTTATCGGAAAGGTTCTCGCTGTATTATTCTCCTGCTTTGCAGTTCTCGCCTCCTTCGGTATCGGAAACATGGGTCAGGTCGTTTCGATTTCCGAATCCATCAACAACGTGGCTAATACTCTCGGCGGTACGACTGATGCAAACTACTCGATTATAATCGGTATCGTAGTTATGATAATCGCAGCTCTGGTTATTCTCGGCGGTTTGCAGCGTATTGCACGTGCGAATGAAAGAATAGTTCCGTTCATGGCTGTATTCTACATAATCGGTGCGCTTGTTATCATCTGCATGAATATAAAGCAGGTCGGTCCCGCGTTCGCCTCCATTTTCAGCAACGCTTTCAGCTTCAAGTCCGCAGCCGGCGGTATTAGCGGTTATGTAATAATGCAGGCAATCACATGGGGCTTCAAGCGCGGCGTATTCTCCAACGAAGCAGGTCTTGGTTCTTCTGTTATGGTTCACTCCGCATCCAACGTTAAGGAACCTGTTGTTCAGGGTTTGTGGGGCATTTTTGAAGTATTCGTTGACACCATCATCGTATGCACGCTCACAGCTCTCGTAATTCTGACAAGCGGCGTTGTAAACCTTGAAACCGGCGAATCCTTCAGCGGATTGACAAAGCTCGGTCTCGCTACAGAGGCTTTCACAATGCACTTCGGTACATTCGGCGGCATTTTTATCGCAATTGCTATTTCCCTCTTTGCTTTCTCAACCGTTCTCGGATGGAGCTATTACGGCACAAAGGCTTGGGAATTCCTGTTCGGCACAAAGTCAACTATTGTTTATAAAGTGATATTCATTCTTATGATAGTTGCAGGCTCTACTCTTGACGCCTCAATAGCTATCGACCTCTCCGACACATTCAACGGTCTGATGGCAATTCCCAACCTTATCGGCGTAATTTGCCTGTCCGGTCTGGTTGTGAAGATCACCAACAACTATATCGCGCGCAAAATCAAGAAAAACCAGCCCGACTTAAAGCCGATGTACTCTGTTTTTGACGACATTCAGAAGGAACACGAAGAAGCTGTCAAGGCTGAAGAAAACAAGTAACCGAATAAATCAATTCAAAATAAAGCCCGACGATAATAATTTTTGTCGGGTTTTTGCTTTGTCCGGAATCGGTCACATAATTCTTTCAAATGAAATTCCGCTTTCCTATTGCATTTTATCGGCAAAAAAAGTATTATAGAATTGACATAAAAAATTAAAAAAATAAAGGAGCCATAATTATGCAGAATTTTAAATCGCTGTCTCTGAACGGCACATACGAGATGGCAGTAATCATGCATAGCGATTACGAAACGCTTGGTCTTGAGCCGAAATCATTGAATGATCTGCAGTCGGGCGGAATCGAAATCATACCCGCCGAAGTCCCCGGAAACTTTGAGCTCGATTTGTACAGGGCAGGAAAAATACCCGACCCGTTTTACGCCGACAACATTATAGCCTTGCAGAAATACGAATACGCGCACATTTTCTATTCCAAAAAATTCGATTATTCCGCTCCGTCGGGTAAATTTACGCCGGTTCTTCACTTTGACGGAATCGACACCTTTGCAGATATCTATCTGAACGGCAGAAAAATCGCACACACGGACAATATGCTGATTCCGCACGAAATAATCGCCGAAAACCTCACTGACGGCGAAAACGAGCTGTTCGTTCACATTTATCCAACGTGTCTCGAGGCGCGGAAGGTTGACTTGTGTGTCGCGGATTTCGCCATGAAGTACAACTTCGCCTCACTTGCAACACGCAAAGCCGCTCATTCATTCGGATGGGATATAATGCCTCGTGCTGTTTCCGGTGGACTGTGGCGTTCGGTTTCGCTTGTTGACAGACCTGAGAAGTATGTCAGAGAGGTGTATTTATACACAAAACACATCTCCGGAGACCACAAATACGCTTACTGCGAGCTGTTTTATAATTTTGAACTCGGCTGCGACACGCTCGACGGTTATAATGTCAGAGTCAGGGGAAAATGCGGAGACTCCGTTTTTGAATCGAGTTCGCGGCTTTGGTTCACTCAGGGAAAGCTCGGCATTGATATTCACGAACCGAAGCTGTGGTGGTGCGTCGGCCGCGGTGAACAGAATCTTTACGATGTGGAAGTCACGCTCGAGAAAAACGGCGAGGTTATTGCATCGGAAAAATTCCGCGTGGGAATTCGTACGATTGAGCTGATTCGCTCCGAAGTGCTGGACGAAAACTGCAAGGGTGATTTTGTGTTCAGACTGAACGGCGAGCGGGTGTTCATCAAGGGTTCAAACTGGGTTCCGGCGGACGCTTATCACTCGAGAGACCGAGAGCGAATCCCGAAAATGCTTGAGCTGTGGAGCGATATCGGCTGCAACGCGCTCAGGTCATGGGGCGGAGGCGTATATGAGGACGACGAATTCTACGACATCTGCGACGAGCGAGGAATCATGGTCTGGACGGATTTCTGCATGGGCTGCGGTTCCTACCCTCAGACTCCGGAAATGTGCGAAAAATTCGGCAAGGAAGCTGAAATTATCGTCAAAAAGCTGCGCCATCATCCGTCGCTTATTCTTTGGGCTGGAGACAATGAAAACGACTCCTTCGTCATGTTCAGCAGAGACCCGAATCAGAATGTGCTGACGCGAAAGGTTCTGCCCGAAGTAATCCGCCTGCACGATGCTACAAGACCGTACCTGCCCAGCTCGCCGTACATCTCCCCTGATGCATTTCGGATCAAAGATGAAAAACGGTTGCCCGAAAATCACTTGTGGGGACCGCGCGACTATTTCAAGAGTGATTTTTACAAAAACGCAACTGCAATTTTCGCGAGCGAGATGGGATATCACGGCTGTCCGTCGCCGGCATCAATTAAAAAGTTCATATCTCCCGCTCAGCTTGGCGAAAAAAATCTCGACAGCTCCGACTGGATAACGCACTGTGCGTCTCCGGAAATGAGAGGATCATTCACATACCGCAACGCACTTATGATTTCGCACGTCAGGACGCTGTTCGGAATCGAAAATGCCGAAAACCTCGATTTGTTTGCGCGGGCAAGTCAGATTTCACAAGCGGAAGCTAAAAAATACTTCGTTGAGCGGTTCAGATGTAGAAAATGGGACCGCACCGGCGTTATCTGGTGGAACATTATCGACGGTTGGCCGCAGGTTTCGGACGCGATTGTGGACTACTACTTCACAAAAAAGCTGGCGTATTCCTATATCAAGCGCTCTCAGCGGGATCTGTGCCTGATGTTTGACGAGCCGGAGGGCGGATATCTGCCGATTATCGCTTCAAACGACACGAGGGATAAGCTCGATTTTACATTTGAAGTACATGATATGACCGACGGCGGCAAAATTATCGCGTCCGGCAAGTCTTCGGTGGCAGGTGACTCAGCCGAGCGGATTTATTCGATTCCGTACGACGGAGAGGCAAAAACCTTCTACTACATAAAGTGGGAGGCGGGAGAAAACAGCGGAGACAACCACTACCTCGCAGGACGTCCGCCTTACGACCTCGGCAAATATCTTGAAATAATTCACGCGCTGGGATACGATTTGTTCGAGGGATTTGACGAATAATAAAAATTAAGGCTGAGCAATTTGACCCAGCCTTTTTTTATTTATTCAAACAAATCCTCAAGATTGAACACATTCGTCGCCCATGATATATCCACGTTGACATCGTGCGTCGTCATGATTACAGTGCCCTCAAATTCCTCAAGCGAGTGCATCAAAACCTCTTTTGAATACACATCGAGGTGGTTCGTGGGCTCGTCGAGTATTATGAGATTGACCGGCTTCATCATGGCGAGGCACAATCTCAGCTTTGTCATCTCACCGCCGGAGAGAGTGCGCACCTGATTGAAGAAGTGTTCTTCGTTCAGTCCGCACGAGAACATCGCCGCCTGAAGCTCTTTCTGCGGGAGCTCTGGATAGTATTCCTTCGCGAACTCGATAACGGTGATGGCGCGCTGTCTACCCTTTTTGATTCCGAGGCGTTTTCGCTCTGTTTTATTGAAGTGCGAGAAGTTGTTTTCGTAGTCCTCCTCCTGCCTCAGAAAGACGGTTTCAATCCCTTCGCCGAACTCGATTGTGCCGCCGACTGCCGGAATATCCCCGTATATGCTTTTGAGCAGAGTCGTTTTTCCGATTCCGTTGAAGCCCTTGAATACTATTTTGTCCCCCCTCGCGACAGTCAGCGAAACCGGCGGCAGAACGGGACTTCCATTGTATCCAACTTCGAGAGAATCAAGAGCCATAATTGTTTTGGTCGCGCCTTTCTGGTGTTTGAACTT
>JBJFHS010000318.1:0-1905 GCA_051893885.1 Eubacteriales bacterium | reverse complement strand
GGTGAAGTTGAGACCGCGCTGAGTAACCTTGACCTTTTCTGCTCTGCCGGCAAGCGCGATTATTGATGCGGGCTCGCTCCTGTCGATGCGGGAGAGGTCAAACCACAGTCCGACTGAACCGGGGGTGAGCTCGGGGTTTTCGATAACGGGGAGGGTGTGGTCGTAGAGGTCGATAAAGCTGCCCGTCAGCTGTGCGTTTTCGCCGTCACCCTCGTCCATTACTGCGGTAACGTAGTACGAGCCGCGTCTGAGGATGAGCTTTGACGATTTTTCGGCGTCATAGTTCTGCTCCTTGAGAAGCTCCATTACCTTTGCAAAATATCCGTCAGCCATGCCGGCGTCAAGAGCAAAGGACTTCGGCGCGGATTTTATGTAGAGAACTCTGCCCGCACCGACGCTGTGGAGACCTTCCTCGGGTGTTCTTGTGAGTCCGAGGGCTTCAAACAGGTGCTCTGCGGGATTATTGTAGTTGTTAAGACCGCTGTTCCACCATTCGCGGATGTTCATGAACGGGTCGGAATTGTCGCCGACATAGACAAGGGTTCCACCGCATCTGACCCAGTTTGCAAGAACGCCGTTGATGTCGGGCGACTGCGGCTTCATGAATTCGTAGGAGAGAACCATCGTGCGGTACGGGTCGAGATAGCCGGCAAAACGCTTGATGTTGTCGAGCTGAACGGGGCGCGCCGCGATACCGCCCTTGAGCAGAGGAAGCGCGAGGCCGTAGAACGATGAGAATTCCGCGCTGTCGTCCCCACCTTCGACGGGGCAGAGTCTCTGGAACATGGCGGAGTCCGCAATCATAATCGCAACCTCGGCGGTATTTGTGATCCACTCGGCGTCGGAGTTGTCCTTCATCTGGCGGAGTGTGTGCATAACGGTGAGGAGGTTTGTCTTGTACTCAGCGGGAATTATGCCTTCCTTGTCGCTGTCGTCGGAAATCCGGTGCTGTCCGCGCATTACACGTCCGGGCCACGGAGAAACCTCGTAGTCGGAAATTTCGGGGTGGAACAGGGAAGCGGTGAGTGTGCGGTAGTAATTTTCACGGTAGTCAACCCATGTGTGCTTCGGGTCGTCCTCGATCGGGTCGGCGAGATACCACATACGTCTGCCGGTTCCGCGGACAAGCTCCTGCATTACGCCGTATTCGAGGAACGCGGTCTCAAATGTGCGCTCTTTGCGGACTCCTTTGTAGAAGTTGGAGGTGCGCGATGTGCCGGTCCAGATCTGTGCGATGTAGCCGTCGATCGTGGGAAGGTCGATAAGCGCGGATTCGGGGGACACTATCTTCCACTGTGAGTAGTTGATGAGCGAGTGGGTCGGAACGTAGAAACGGAGAACTCTGCCGTATTTCACGAGCGCGTACTCCTTCAGCTCGGAGCAGAGTCTGTCAAGCGTGCGGGTGTAGAGGTACTGCTTCAGCTTTGATGCGCGGTACTGAGCCTCGGGTGAGGACTGGGGATCCTGCCAATCTTCCTTGTAGAAAATCTTCCACTCTCTCTTGAAGGCGTCGGAATAACCGGAGTGAACCCAGAACTCGGGCTCCTCAAGGTGGATTGCCTCAACGCCGTAGTCGACAGCCTTTCTGAGGTTTGACGCGAGATAGTGCGCGAAGGAGTTTGACGGAACCATGTACGGCACGTCTACTCCGTGGTTGATTTCGCTTCCGTCGCGGCGTCTCTGACCTTCGTCGTGGTGGTCGATTCCGTCGTACCTGCCGTAGAGGTAGTCCTGATATTCACCCCACGTCACACCGGTCATAAGGTGGATCACATATCCTCTTTTTTTCCACTGTGCGATTCTCTCCTTGAGATTGTGGAAACCGTAAACCATGACAAAGTCGCTCTGCACGCCCCAGTCACCTTGTCCCAGGCCGACAAGATCAGGTTTTCATTGACCATGGAT
>JBJFHS010000317.1:0-7438 GCA_051893885.1 Eubacteriales bacterium | reverse complement strand
GTCCCTGCGAGCTCACTCCACCCTTTCTGAGGTCGAGGATCGCTATATTCCCCCGTGAGGCCAGCTGATCCGTCCGAAGTGATACCGCCACCACACGCACTAAACAAGACATGAACCACCCCGATTGAAGTTCTTGCCAAGCTTCTTACAAGAAGCGTCCGCGTCCCCCTCACTCCACTGATCGAATAACTCACCTCTGCAGAAAAAAACCGCCCACGGCATTTGGCTGCAGGCGGATGAGATTTTTAGTCGAGGTATCCCTGGCGGTAGAGAAGTTCTGCGATGAGAACGGCTCCTCCGGCGGCACCTCTGAGGGTGTTGTGGGAAAGTCCAACGAATTTGTAGTCGAAAATGGAGTCTTCTCTGAGGCGGCCGACGGAAACGCCCATTCCGCCGAATCTGTCGCGGTCGAGCTTGGTCTGCGGGCGGTCGTTTTCCTCAAAGTATGTGATGAATTTTTCGGGGGCTGAGGGAAGTCCGAGCTTCTGGGGGAGACCGGAGTAGCTTTCCCACTCCTCGATAATCGTTTCTTTCGGCGGAGTGTTCTCAAACGAGACGAAGACAGCCGCGGTGTGACCGTCCGAAACGGGGACTCTGATGCACTGTGTGGTGATGAGCGGCTCTTTTGCGGGGATGATTACGCCGCCGCTGACCTCGCCCCAGATTCTGAGAGGTTCGGTTTCGCTTTTTTCTTCCTCACCGGCAATATACGGGATGATGTTGTCGACCATTTCGGGCCACGATTCAAAGTTCTTGCCGGCTCCTGAGATAGCCTGATAGGTTGTTACAAGAATCTGCTTGATTCCGTATTTGCGGAGCGGGGTGAGCGCGGGAACATAGCTCTGTATGGAACAGTTCGGCTTGACGGCGATGAAGCCCTTCTGTGTGCCGAGTCTCTTTCTCTGGCTTTCGATGACGGCGAGGTGCTCGGGGTTGATTTCGGGAATTACCATCGGAACGTCGATTGTCCAGCGGTTTGCGGAGTTGTTCGAGATAACGGGGATTTCGGCTTTGGCGTATGCTTCCTCGAGGGCTTTTATCTCATCCTTGGGCATATCAACGGCGCAGAAGATGAAATCGCACGTTTCGGCGACCTTTTTTACGTCGGAGGCGTCGAGTACTACCATCTTTTTGTTTTCCTCGGGGATAGGCGTGAGCATTTTCCACCTTCCTCCGACTGCTTCTTCATATGTCATTCCGGCAGTTCTTTTGCTCGCCGCCACAGCTGTCACTTCAAAATAAGGATGTCCGCTCAGCAGAGTCAAAAATCTCTGACCCACCATTCCGGTAGCCCCGACTACGGCGCATCTCAATTTTTCACGCATAGTTTCCTCTCCTTTATAATCATTAAATTACATCTATAATATCATATGTTCTGAGTTCCCCGCTCCGGATATTATTTCCCCTCAGATGTACCGATATTCGCGGGAAATAAGCGCCGGCGGGAAAATACACTTACCGACTATAGTATTACACTAACATTATATCATGTGCGGAAAAAAGTGTCAAATATAAATAATACAAAATATTCACATTACAAAGTGTAAAATTCTGTGAAAAGCGACACAAAATGATGTGCTTTGCAACATATAATGATAAAATACACAAAAAAACCGCAAAAACCCCCCTTTTGAATGTTGCCTGCGCGGAAGTGTGTTTGAATGATGCATTAATATAGTGCATGGTTAATATAAAATATCGGGCAATATTAAGAAAAATATGTAAATGTTCACAATATGTATGTATTTTTTTGTCTTCGGACGTGCTATAATTAAATCACCGATAAGGAACAGGTTATACGCTGTAAGTAAAGACGAAAGCAATTCTTTTACATAACCAAGTCCGCGGTAAATACTCAAAAAGGATGGTATTAGCATGAATATCAATATTATCGGAAGACAGGTTACGGTACGCGATGATATGAAAGCGCTGACGGAGAAAAAGCTGGCAAAATTCGACAGATATTTCCCGAAAGGCGCTGACGCTTCGGTCACATTCAGACGTGAAAAAGACCTTGAGCGTGTGGAGCTGACCATCTCAGTTGGCGGAACTCTCTTCCGGGCGGAGGAGAGCACATCGGATTTCAGAACCTCGCTTACCCGCTGCATCGACGTGATCGAAGGACAGATCCGCAAAAATAAGACAAGACTCGAAAAAAGAATGAAGTCCTCGTTTGCCGCCGCTGAAGCTGCAATGACCGCTGCGGGAGAAACGCCCGTCGAAGAAGAAGGCGTATTTGACATCAGAACCAAGACGTTTGTACTGAAGCCGATGACTCCCGAGGAAGCTATTCTGCAGATGAATCTGCTCGGTCATGCTTTTTACGCGTTTGAGGACGCCGACAGTGGTGAGACCTGCGTCGTTTACAAGAGAAATGCAGGGTCGTACGGTCTTATCAAGCCCGAGAAAAAGTCGGTCTGACGCAGGTATGATGCTTACTGAATTTTGAATTTTACACGCTGTGGGTGGGATCCTTTCTCACCTGCGGCGTTTTTTTGTTTTTTTGCACATCATTAACCCAAATATAAAATTTAAGTAAAATTTAAGTAAAAATCTATTGACTTTTATGTAAAATTGATATATATTATATTTGTAAATCACGCGATTCAATGGCAAAATAAATAATTATTTTTTAATTCGGAGGTCAACAATGAAAAAGTATTTTGGTTTTATCCTGAGCTGTCTTATCTGCGTACTTCTGCTTGTACCTGCTTCCGCTGCATCGTGGATTACAAGTGAACTTACGAACGAGCTCGACAGCTGTCCCGACTGGGTGAACGACGCCACCGTAGTGGAATTTGAGGATTCATTTACAGAGGGCGCAACAAACGCTCTGATGGGAGATCAGATGGGATTCGGATATGTCTTCCTCAAGGATAACGGACTCGGCGACTACACCGTTGAGTTCACTGTAGACAAGGACGGCGTATACAACATCGGTTTCAAGCTCATGGCGTGGAGCAAGAGCGTTCCGAGATCAACAAACGTTAAAGTTGACGACGCGGACTGGGTTTACGTTATGTATGATTACAACGACGAGGACCAGTACAGCGACCACTACTGGACCGGACTTTCGGCAGAGCTCACCAAGGGAAAACACACCTTTACGCTTTCCCTCGCGTCCGACTTTGACAATACGAACGTAAAATCCCTGTATTTCGACAATTTCTTCTATGCGTATGCCGGTGAGGCGGGAAGTACTTCTGCGGCACCTGCATCGGACGCGGAATATGACACATATCAGGCATATCCGGACGACAGAGCGCTGGGCGACGAGCTCGTGTTCGCAACCGGCGGTCAGGAATGGGCGAGCGGATATGACGCAAAGGGCGGAATCGGCGTCGACCTTTTCAATTTCGCTGACGGCGGAAGCGCATACTGCCCGAAGAACGACACCTGCGTATGGTACGACTTTGAGGTAAAGGAAAAGACTGACGTCACCTTCATCATCGACTACATAGCGAGAGACGGCGGGGCAAACCGCGGTGTTGACTATGCGGTAGACGGCGCGAACGGTGCAAACAGAGTGTTCATCGACCTCATCGAAAGCTCCGAACACCAGTGGGTAGTCGGCACATTCACGGTCGAAGCCGGAAAGCACAGCTTCTATGTATATGCTCCCACCGGTATGGATGACACTACTCTCAAGTCCTGCGATGTTTACGGCGTTGAGCTGTACGGCAATCCCGCAGCAGAAGTACCGGCAGCCGAAGCATCGGCAGAAGTTGTTCCGGAGCCTGCAAGTGAGCCCGAGACTGTTTCTGAACCCGCTGCAGAGCCCGAAACAGAGCCTGAGGTTGTGGTTGAGCCAATTACAGTTCCTGTGTCAGAGCCGGCTGAAATAGCTGAGAAGGCACCTCAGACCTTTGACGCGGCACTTATTTCGGCTGCAGCCGCAGTTCTCTCACTCGCCGGATTTACTCTCACGAAAAAGAAATAAGCAATAATCAAATTAAATCGGGTTAAATAACTCGCGTTAATAATTAACTGACGTTTAAAAAAGGAAACTCGGAGCTGCGTGCGGTTTTGCTGAGTTTCCTTTTTATTTTGCCGGGGTTATGTCAAATTTACAAATAAGAATTGATTTTCAGGTAAAGAGGTTGTATAATAATTCAGTTAAAGCTATTAAAATATCTCACTTTGGTTATATTACAGACAGCAAGGCAGGAAGGTGCTTTTGTGAATAATACAAATAACAGCGGAAATCCTTGTACAAATACGGACCTTATCGCCATGATAGAGTCCTGCGTCCCGAAGCTCTCAAAAGGACAGCGAAGGATTGCCGAATTTATAATAAATAATTACGATAAAGCTGCGTATATGACGGCAAGCGCACTCGGGGCTGAAGTCGGCGTGTCAGAGTCAACCGTGGTCCGCTTTGCCAACGAAATGGGATTTGACGGCTATCCCGGGCTGCAGCAGCATATCCGCGAAGCTGTGAGAGTCCGCCTCACCTCAGTGCAGAGAGTGAACGCCGCAAATCATCGCATGGATGAAAGCGAGGTTCTCGACAGAGTTCTCCTTGCCGACGCGGAAAAAATAAAATCCACCCTCGACGGCATAGACAGACAGGCGTTTGAGTCCGCGGTCGACATGATTCTCGGAGCGAGAAATATCTATATCCTCGGTATGCGCTCCTCCGCAGTTCTCGCCGAATTTATGAACTACTACTTCGGCCTGCTGTTCGACAACGTCAGACTTATCAGACCGGCGGGCGGCAGCGAGATTTTTGAACACCTGATGAAGGTGCACGAGGACGACGTCTTTGTGGCGATCAGCTTCCCGCGATATACTACAACTATAGTGAACGCCACGGAGTACGCCTCAAAAAGCGGAGCAAAGGTCGTCGCGATCACGGACAGTATGTCGTCGCCGATTGTGCCAAACTCAAGCGTCGTGCTTATCGCAAAAAGCGAAATGGCGTCGTTTGTAGATTCACTCGTCGCACCGATGAGCATAATCAACGCGATGATTGCCTATATCGGAAAGAAAAAGCACGCTGAAGTCGCACAGACACTCGGCAGGCTCGAAACCGTGTGGAAGGAATACAACGTTTATACCGGCACGAAAGAAAACAAATAAAACCGATTTAAAAATAATCTGAAAATAAATGGAAAACAAAAAAATGTGCGATGTCGCGGTCGTTGGTGGCGGAGCAGCCGGAATGATGGCGGCAATTTCAGCCTCGGACATCGGTGCGCGGGTCGTTATAGTTGAGAAAAACAAATACACCGGCAGAAAAATCGGCATCACCGGAAAGGGAAGATGCAACGTAACGAATAACTGCACGGTGAACGAGCTGCTTGAGGCGGTGCGCTCCAATCCGAAATTCCTCTACGGCGCAGTGAACAAATTTACTCCCGCCGATACAATGGAATTTTTTGAAAGCGCGGGTGTCAGGCTCAAAACCGAGCGCGGACGCAGAGTTTTTCCCGCTTCTGACAAAGCCGCTGACATCCAGTTCGCCTTCGACAGACAGCTCCGTGAGCGCGGAGTCAGGGTTTTGTATAATTCCCCGGTAAAATCCATCGAAAAGACGGAAAACTGCTGGTGTGTAAAGTACGGTGCGCAAAACGGTTCGGGGGAGCTTGAGGCAAAAGCCGTTGTTGTCGCGACGGGAGGACTCTCGTACCCACTCACTGGCTCGACCGGCGACGGACATAAAATGCTTTCCGATATGGGAGTGAAGATAACGCCGCTCAGACCCTCCCTTGTGCCCATTGAGACGACTGAGGACTACTCACCTCTCTCGGGTCTCTCGCTCAAAAACGTCACTCTGACAGTCGTGTACAACAACAAAACGGTATGCTCCGAGATGGGAGAAATGCTGTTCACTCACTTCGGCGTGTCGGGCCCCCTCGTTCTCTCAGCTTCGGCGAATATGCAGAAGGGTGAGGCGCGCGAATACAGGATGAAGCTCAATCTCAAGCCCGCGCTTACTCCCGAGGAGCTCGACAAGAGGATAGTCTCGGACTTCGCGAAATACTCCGCAAAGGATTTTGTCAATTCGCTCTCCGACCTACTTCCGCAGAAGCTGATACCAGTGGTCGTGGACAGAACCGGAATCGACCCGCACAAGAAAACCGCAAACGTTACGCGCGAAGAAAGGCTTCATCTTGTGAACGTGCTTCGGGAGTTCGAGATAGGCGTAAAAGGCTTCCGTCCGATTGAGGAGGCAATAATCACCGCGGGCGGAGTCGACGTTTCAGAGCTCTCTCCGAAAACCATGGAGCTGAAAAATCACCCCGGACTGTTCGCGGCGGGAGAGATAATCGACATCGACGCATACACTGGCGGGTATAATCTGCAGCTTGCATTCTCGACGGGTCATCTCGCGGGAAAATCTGCGGCGGAACTCGCGCTTGGCTTCTGAAATCATCACAATGGCGATTAAAAACACCCTGAGTCGGAAATACTTAACTAAAAACAGAAATCACAACGGAGAAGAATTATAGATGGAAAAAAATAACAGATTTTCACGCATTCGTGTGGCTCTCGACGGCCCGAGCGGTGCGGGAAAGAGTACCGTCGCAAAGGCTGTGGCGGGAAAAACGGGGCTGGTCTACGTCGATACTGGCGCACTTTACCGCACTGTAGGACTTTTTGCCGCGCAGAACGGTGTAGCTCACGACGACGATGCGGGAATAGTGGCGTGCCTCGACAAAATCGATATAAGGCTCACCTACGAAAACGGCAGCCAGAAGGTGTACCTCTGCGGCGAGGAGGTCGGCGACAAAATCCGCACCGAAAAAGCCTCTCTCTACGCCTCAGCCGTGTCGAAAATTCCCGAGGTCAGGGCGTTTTTGCTTGAAATGCAGAAAAAGCTGGCGCGTGAAGGCGGAGTCATAATGGACGGGCGGGACATCGGAACCGTCATAATCCCCGACGCGGAGCTGAAAATCTTCATGACCGCAACACCGGAGGAGAGGGCGCGCAGAAGATTCCTCGAACAGAAGGAAAAGGGGCTTGAGGTGACGTATGAGGACATACTCGAGTCAATTGTGCGGCGGGATAAGCAGGACTCCGAGCGCGAGACCGCACCTCTGAAGCCGGCTGACGACGCGATAATTTTCTGCAACGACGGGTATAACGCAGACGAGTGCGCCGATTACATTGTACAACTGATGGAAGAAAAGACGGAACAATAACCGAACAGTACTGAACAGGAGACGATATGAGCTTTTACAGGTGGTTTTATAATACATTCGAGCCGTTTGTATCATGGATTTACCGGATAGAGCGGGTCGGAGTCGAAAATATACCGGAGGACGGTGCGATACTCGCGTCAAACCACACCTCGTTTTCGGACGTTCTCGTTATTTCCGCGGCGGCTAAGAGACAGGTGCGCTACATGGCGAAAAAAGAGCTGTTCAAAACTCCGCTGAAGCCGCTCATCACCGCGCTCGGAGCTTACCCGGTTGACAGGAGCGGCGCTGAC
>JBJFHS010000316.1:0-7442 GCA_051893885.1 Eubacteriales bacterium | reverse complement strand
AGATGAAAAAACACAAAAGGCAGTTAAAGAGGAAAATATGGCTATCGAAAAAGTAAAAGAGTATTTCGCGGATTTGGGAATCGCAGACCGGGTGCAGGAATTTGACGTTTCAAGCGCAACAGTGGAGCTGGCAGCACAGGCGCTGAACTGTGAACCCTGCCGTATTGCAAAAACACTTTCATTCATTGTGGACGGTCACGCCATTCTGATCGTTGCGGCCGGTGACGCCAAAATTGACAACCCCAAATATAAGGCTCAGTTCTCAACAAAGGCGAAAATGCTCACTCCCGACGAGGTGGAAACGCTGATCGGACATAGCGTCGGCGGCGTGTGTCCCTTCGGAATCAACGACGGGGTGGCGGTCTATCTCGACAATTCCCTGAAGCGGTTTGAAACCGTTTTCCCAGCGTGCGGCAGCAGCAACAGCGCGATCGAATTGTCCATTGAGGAATTGGAGAAATACTCCGGCTATACGTCATGGATCGACGTGTGCAAGGGATGGTAAAAAAATAAAAATAAAGGCTCTCACAGAGGAAAGTGGGAGCCTAAATTTTTTTAAGCGGAGCTTTTATCCGACAGCAAAGCTTCTCAGATAAATTCCGTCTCGCCGTCTGAAAGGAGCAGCTTTTTGCGCACAATCACGTGCCATACGCCATCGCCGGTCAGATCAAAACGCTCGGATACCGCACGCGCAACGTATTCCGGATTCAGATAGTTCTCCGCGTCAGCCGAAGTCACCGCCGTGATGCACAGCTCACCTCCGGCAACCTCCGCCTTAACCGACTTAACAAGCGGAGTAATGTCGCATTCCTTCTCGCCGCTCTTTGTGCGCTTCATCATCATCACGGGAGAATCAAACATTCCCTCAATCTCCGCGCATACACCGTCAGAGACGTCAGTTCCGCCGAATCTTATCTCGGTCTCAGCCCATTTTATGTCCGTCAGCTTTCCGCGCTGCTCGTATATCCGCGTTATCTCAATACCGTTCGGCATAACCGCGCTCAGTCTCTCCATTATCTCCGCGTTGCTCACCGCCTTCATCAGACGTATGTCGAGAACCTCCTCCTCACCGCCGCAGCCGACAGAAAGAGGTGTCGCGAAAACGAGCTTCGGCTTGGGATTGAAGCCCTCGGTGTAGTAAACCGGCAGTCCGGAGCGCACTACAGCCCTCATCAGCGTCTTTGAGAGGTCGAGATGTGAGATGTACAGCATTGCGCCGAACTTGCGGAAACGAATCCTGAGAAGTCTTGCGGGCCTCACAGGGGATTTTGATTCTTCGACGCGCTTTTTTATCTCCCTGTCGGATGTGATTTTTCCCGCACTGTCGGAGCTTTCGGGATGACCGGGACACCAGCGGCAGTATTTTTTGTCAACAAGACGGTTAACTCCGCAGCCCGAGCACTTTTCCTTACACGACGGAGTGGCCATTGCCTGCTGCGCCTTGTGCCTCTCGGAGAGCAGAAATTCCTTTGTCACGCCGCAGGAAATCATGTCCCACGGGAGAATCTCGTCGTCGGGTATCGTGCGGTTGGCATAGAACGCGGGGTCAATTCCGACGGAGGCAAAAATATCCATCCAGTTATCGTAGTCGAAGCAGTCCTCCCACGCGTCAAAACGGACATGGCGGCGGACAGCTTCCTCGAGAGCCTTGGAAAGACGCCTGTCTCCGCGCGCAAATATCGCCTCAAGGTGGGATACGGTCGCGTCGTGGTAGTTGTACCTGACCTTTCTGTCCTTTATCTTCGACGAGAGGAAATCCTGTTTGTCCTTCAGCTCATCGAGAGTGTTCTGACCCTCCCACTGGAACGGCGTGTGCGGCTTCGGAATAAAGCAGGCGACGGACAGGGTTACCTGCGGCTGGCGGGCCTTGTTGCGGTTCGGCGTGCGGTAGTATTCGTCGACAACGTGGCTCGCGAGGGTGGAGATTCCCTCAATGTCCTCGTACGTCTCACCCGGCAGACCGTCCATGAAGTACAGCTTTATCTGGTTCTTGCCCGCAGAATACGCCACCGAGCACGCCCGCAGAATTTCTTCCTCGGTGATGTTTTTGTTTATCACATCGCGAAGTCTCGGTGTTCCCGCCTCGGGCGCAAAGGTCAGCGTCGACTGCCTCACAGTGGTAATCTTTTCCATAAGCTCCTCAGTGAAGCTGTCCGCGCGCATCGACGGCAGAGACAGATTCACCATCCTGTCGTCCGTCCAGTCAAGCAGGGAGTCCGTCAGCTCGCTTATCTTCGTGTAGTCCGAAATCGAGAGAGACGAGAGCGAAATTTCGTCGTAGCCGCTGTTTTCAACCATGGTTCTGGCAATGCAGTCGAGCGTCCCGGGGCTCTTTTCTCTCACAGGACGGCAGACCATACCCGCCTGACAGAACCGGCAGCCCCTGATGCACCCGCGGAACACCTCAATCGTAACTCTGTCGTGTACGGTCTCAATGTTCGGCATAACGGGGTTGAGCGGCGGTATGCACTTGTCGAAGTCCTCCACGACACGCTTTGTAACAACCGCCGGAACACGCTCGTCAGAGGGAATTATCGCGCCTATCGTGCCGTCGTCCTTATATTCGATTGTGTAAAGCGAGGGAACGTAAAAGCCCTTCAGCTCCGTCGCGACGCGGTAGAGGAATGACTCGCGGGTGTAGGTGCCGTCCTCCTTCATCGCGAGGTAGAGTCTGGCAAACTCGGGAAGTGCCTCCTCGCCCTCTCCGATCGAAAAGACATCGACAAAATCGGAAACCGGCTCGGGGTTGTACGAACACGGGCCTCCCGCGAGAACTATCGGGTCGTCCTCACCTCTGTCCTCTCTCCTGAGCGGAATTTTCGCCATGTCGAGCATATTGAGCATGGTAGTGTAGCACAGCTCGTACTGGAGAGTGAACGCGACGACGTCAAAATCCCCCACCGCATCCCCGCTCTCGTGCGTGAACAGAGGAATATTGCGCTTCCGCATCTCCTCCTCCATGTCGATCCACGGCGCGTAAACCCTCTCGCACCACACCCCGTCAACGTCGTTGAAGCACTGGCAGAGGATTCTCATTCCGAGGTTTGACATTCCTATCTCGTAGGTGTCGGGGAAGCAGAACGCCACACGCATCCTGACCTCGTTAAGATTTTTGTAAATGCTGCCCGTCTCGCCACCGGTGTATCGCCCCGGCTTCTGAACGTCGAGCAAAAATGAACGTATATCTTCTCTCATTTGATTATCTCCGTTTGAACATAGATTAAAAGAGTGAAAAGCGTTTGTTCCTTCCACTCTTTTAAATCAAAAATTTTTGTATATTTCACCCGATGCGCCTGAATATTTTACCTGATGAAAACATTGGACGCAATCGTGATCGGAATAAGCCAGATAAGCTGGTACAGCACGATAAGAATCGACGAAAGCGCGGTCAGCGAATCCGCCAGAAGAAGCAGCACGAGTATCGCCAGACCTATCATCACCGAGAGAACTCCCAGCGCGATGTCGGTTTTCTTGGTGTGGAGCACCTTTCCGCAGTACGATATTATCTGCAATAATGACTTCGGAGAGCCGCAGGTCACAAGTCCGCTGTCGACCTTTTCCTCGTACATTCCGACCTCGTCCGCACTCGCATAGCGAACTATCTTCAGCGGCATTTTCTTCATTCCCGCCTTCTTCGCTATCATTTTTTCGTCGATATTGGGGTCAAATGTGCGCACACAGACATAGAGTCCGCTTCCCGAGAACTGCTTCAGAATCAGATCTATGTCGGAGTCCATGACGTACTTGATGTACATCTTCGACACGAGCTTGTTTTCGCGGAACATATACATTATCGAAAGCTCGTCGGACAAGTCCACATCGTCCTTCAGCGCATCATCGGGTATGTCAAGTCCGCGCTTCTGGAGATTTGCCGCACTTCCGAAGATTATGTTCACCCCGTCAACCTGTGTCGCGAGGAAGCCTGCCTCAGTGTCGTAAATCTTTACGTTCTTCGAGATTCCCATGTCGCGCGTAGCCACCTCAAACACATCCTGAAGCGGGCCGCCGGCATATGCGAACACGGAAGCCGCATAGTACAGCACACGGTCGATTCGCGCGTTGTTGTATATCCTCATATTCTGCACCTTTACGGAATACGAGGGGAACACGTTCTTGTCGTCAAAGCTGATGATGGACGCGTTTGAATATTCGTCAAGAGATGCCTCGCCGATAATCGCACTGTCGTATTCCTTGGCCGCGACATTCGCACGGTAGAAGGGGTACGAGAAGGTCACATAAGCCGACATCGGAGCGATAAGAAGCATCGCCGAATATACGACGCGGCAGATCATTGCGCCATCGCCTCCGCGGAAGTTCACTAAAATGCCGAACAGAGCACCGACCGCAACGCTGACGCTCATCGCAAAGGTCATGAACACACCTGTCGTAGAGTCGGGTCTCTGAAGCCTTCCGAAAAATCCGTCGATGAAGTCTGTTTTTTCTATCTTCATGACGTCGCACACATCGTCGTTGTCGGCAAATGCCCTCGCTTCACCCTCTGATTCCTCGTCAGGAAGGCGGCGGACGATGTGCTTCGGCTTGCGGTTTGCGATTATTGCAAAGTTCATCATCTCACGCTTGTTGTTGTAAAGCGCGTAAACCAGCGTCAGAAGCGCCGAGACAGCCGCAGCGAAGTTGAACATAACCGGCTCGGCAGGGCTTTCGATAATCACCGAGAGAACAGCCGAATACACAATTCCCGCAACGGTAAGCAGCGCGGTCATGCTCTCCGGTCTGGGTACTCCGCGGAACAGGTACTTGAAGCCCGCGACAATCTCGTCAAACGCACAGAAGCACGCGAGAAGCATGAGCTGCAGGCTGACCATTATGTAAACCGTCGGGTAAACAGCGGGGTCAAACGCTCCGGCAAACTGTTTTTCGACTCCCGTGAACAGCTTTGTCAGCGCGGGGATGTTCTCAAATATCATGAGCAGAACCGTGAACACCGCACAGAGCGAGAGCTTGATCCACAGCGCGATTTTTCTGTCGTGGAACTCCTTGCGTATCTTCGGGATCTGCGTTTTGTCGACGAATTCGGGGCGGTCGAGCTTTGCGGTCTTGGTTTCACGCGACTGCTGCTTTGCCTCGAGACGGTCTCCGAATTCCTTTGCCTTTTTGTTTTCGTCCGCATCAAGCCCGAACGCCACCATAAGGTTGATATCAGTCGGGTCGATGTCGTCGTCCAGATCCAGGTCATCTAAGTCTTCCAAATCGTCCGATTCTTCTGAGCCGCTGTCGTCCACGTCACTGTCGTACGCGACACTGTCGTCGGAGGCTTCATCGGTCAGCTCGTCTGCGGGAGCGTCTTCGGACTCATTCTCCGCTTCGGTTTCTCCGATTTCAGCATCCGGCACAGGATTATCTTCCTCAGAAGAAGGTTTTTCCCCGTTTTCGCCCGCGTCTTCCGCCGTGTCAGCCGTATCGGATATGTCCTCCAATACTTCTTCCGCCTTTTGCTTCCTTCCGAAGAAAGAGAACCGGGATTTTTTCTTCTCTTTTACCGCTTCTCCGGCGGCATCGGCTTCATTCTCAGCGGCGTCGTCGAGGAATTCGCTCTCGGAATCGTAATTCGAGCTCCTGTCCTCGTCAGCAAAGCCGTCACCCGCCGATTCGGAATCGGGCAGTTCTTCTCCGCCGAAAGTTATATCGTCAGTCCCGGGCAGAATGTCCGCTTCATCATCTTTTCCGCTCTCGGGAAGAATTTCGTATTCGCTTATGACGCCGTCGCTTCTGTAACCGCTTCTGTTTTCCGCCGCATCGGATTCATCCTCCGGCCCGGCTTTATCGGAAACGGCTCTGTCATTCACGTCAGAGGCAAACGTGTCATTTTCGGGGATACCGAACGCGTTGTCGAGCGAGTCAATCAGCTGCTCGTCCTCACTTTTTCTGACGGGAACGGGCTCGGTTTTTTTCAGCCGTGACAGCACTCCGCCCTTTGAAGGCTTTGCCTCGTCCGCACCGCTGTCGGAACCCCCATCCGGACTGTCGTAATCCGGCATATACTTCCGCAGAAGTTCGTTTATGTCAAGCTCGCTGTCGTTTTCGCCGGAGTCATCCGTGACGTCGATGGAGTCGGTGAGGAATTCGCTATCGTCCGCGTTTTTGCCGTCATGAGCACCATTGACCGGTTTCTCCCCGTCGCGGCGTCCGAGCTTGCCGAACAATTCCCCTGCGGTTACACGCCCTTCCCGTTTGTTTTTCTTTTTATCCTTAGCCATAACAAGTATATTGACCTTGAGGTTTTCCCCCGGGTCTGCCTTCCATGCTTTATTTTTGTTTGCCGAATCTTTGCTGTCATGCCGTCTCACCGGCCGCCTGAATTTAAACCCTACGTGCTTTTTGATTCTGTACTTCACTTTTTTATGAATGTTTTCTCTGCATTCTCGCGGCGTGGCACAGGAGCACAGAGGCGGCGGTTGAAACATTCAGCGAATTGAGCTTTCCGTACATCGGAATTGACACGGTAAAGTCGCACCGCTCGCGCACCAGCCTTGAAACTCCGCTGTCCTCTCCGCCGAGAACTATGGCGCATCCCCCGCTCCAGTCGGTGTCGAAGAAATCCGCTCCTCCCGCCTCGGCAGCATAGGTCCAGACGCCGTTTTCCTTCAGCTTTTCAATTGTCTCCGCGATGTTTGATACCTTTGCTATCGCCATGTGGGTTATAGCTCCCGCAGAAGCCTTTGTAACCGCAGGAGTCAGTCCGCAGGCGCGTCTTTCGGGAATTATCACACCGTGAGCTCCCGCACATTCCGCACATCTTATAACAGCTCCGAGGTTATGCGGGTCCTCAATTCCGTCGCAGACCACAATAAGCGGCTTTTCCGAGCGTTCTCTCGCGATCTCAAGAATTTCGTCGACTGTAGAATACGCTTTCTCCGCGACCATTGCAATAACGCCCTGGTGATTTTCACCTCCGGCAAGCCTGTCGAGAGTCTCGGCATTCGAGTCGACCACGGTAATTCCGGCATCCCGAGCCTTTGCGACAATGACCCTGACCGAGCCTTCAACGCCTGAGACGAGGAGCTTGTCCACCGGAGCCCCCGATTTCAGAAGCTCCGAGACCGCGTTTCTGCCTACAACCAGGTTTGAAGCCGCTTTGCCAGTGTTTCCCGTCCTGCCGTCACGCATTTTCCCCCTGCCGTCTCCGCGTTTATATCCGCCGTTTTTCTTATAATTCTTTTCTTCCATAAACCATTTACGTATTCCGAAACGAATACTCCGCCTTTATATAATAAGACACATTAATTATAACACATTTTTTTGAGTTTGTACAGTTTTATTTTCAACAAAACCGTTTATTTATCGGGAATTATTATGAAAAACATAAAAAACAAACCAAATAAATAAAAAACTGACTCGCGTGCATATTGAAGAAAAACTAAATTGCCAGTTTCGCAGCTGACTGAATTGTTTGTTCACTTCAAAACGACGTGAGTCAGTAT
>JBJFHS010000315.1:0-1916 GCA_051893885.1 Eubacteriales bacterium | reverse complement strand
AACGCAAATCACCCCCTTGCATTTGTTCAAAATATGTGTTATCATATTTCCACCGAAACAAATCCGGAACGCGCGCACCGGCATTTTTCGGCAGCTGAAAAAAACTCAGCAGGAGGTAAATTATGCAGACGAACGGACTCGACGAAAAAGACAGGCTGATTCTCGACATTCTCATCACCGACGGGCGGGCGTCATATTCCGATATCGGCGAAAAAATCGGGCTTTCCCGTACGGCGGTGAAGAACCGTATCACCGAAATGGAGAACGCCGGAATCATCAAAGGCTACCGCGCCGTCATCGATCCGCAGAACACCTCCGATATGATGACCTTTGTAGTGAACATCGAGACCACGGCGGAGAGCTTTGAGGAAGCTAAACGGATATTCGCCGATTCTGACGAGACGGTCACGCTGATCCAGACCACTGGCAACTGTCACCTTGTGGCGATCTGCCTGTCGCAGGACATAAAAACCATGCGGACTTTCGTCAACAGAATCTACAAAACCGTCCCCGGCATCCAGTCAATCAACGCCCACGCGGTTCTCGACATAATCAAAGGCTCAATCGTACCCGAAAAAATTCTGATAGGAGCGCGTGCAGATGACGAAAGAAAAGATAGCTGCGGAGCTTTATGAATCCGCAAACAGAAACGGACTTGTCCCCACACTTTACGCAGTATTCGGAAAAAATGTGAAGGTAAGCGTGCCGTTCAGCGAAAAAGCCTGCAGGGACAGCATTGATGAGATTCAGTTTTCAGCCAGAGCGTCCAATTCGATGAGGCGGGAAGGGATATTCACAATCGGTGATGTAATAGCCTCGCTGCAGGACGAAAGCCTTTTGAAAGTTAAGAATTTAGGGCAGAAAAGCTACTGCGAGATACAGACGAAAATACTCGTTTACGGCTACGACAGGCTGAACGAGAGGGAGAAGCTTGCGTTTTTCAGGGATGTGGTACGGGAGAATTGTAACTGATTTTCAGATAAGCAAAAAATCGGGAGGAAAATCATATGGGATATAAAAATTTTCGCGATGTCTACCATAAACTTGCTGTTGTACTGGATAACGGATGGTGTTATCGGGATATGAAAGGGCTGGGAGATAATCGGCTGAAATTACCGCCGGTTGAAGCAAACAGTGCGCTGGTCTACGGCTATATTGATAAAACCTGCGGTTTTTCGTATCAGGTTCTCGGTTTTACATATTACGAAGACGGAGATTATACCCTCGTTTGGCCGGGAGATGAAATCGGAATCACCATCCGAGGCGAATGTTTTCAGAATTTCGAGCTGATCCCCATTGAGAATAAAGCTCTGGTCAGGCGGTTCCAGAATGTTATCGACAGCGTCAACAAATGCTATTCAACCGCGGATGATGAAGAAACCCGCGCGTTTGAAGAACTGGATCCGTTCCGGCACCACGATTTTCCGGATGACGTGGAGGTTATAATACAGAATATTGAACTTCGTAAAATGGAGCGTATCTGGGCAAGAGTGAAAAAGTATGAAGGAAGCTCAGATAACTTAACGATATTCAAGGCGACGCTTCTGGATGAGCCGTTTGCGGATATTTATGATATGCATTACAAGGATGATATAGTATTGCTGCTTCTGAAACATGACGAGGGCGATTCGGTGCTGTTTGGGACAAGCATGAATAACTTTCGTTGAGTGAATGATATTAACACCGTAAAAAAGAAAAATCACGGAGCATTCGCAATGGAAAAGAAAATATCATACGAATATTTCAAGGAAAAAGTCCTTTCTCCGCAATATAAATACTACAACAACAACCCGCTCAAAATATCATCAAGAGACTGCGTGATCCGAGCCATTGCCGCAGGGCTGCACAAAGACTGGGAAACCGTATACAGGGAGCTCACCGAATATTCAATCCAAACAGGATATATGCAGAATGCC
>JBJFHS010000314.1:0-1919 GCA_051893885.1 Eubacteriales bacterium | reverse complement strand
AGGAGCTCTATGGGGAGAACTTCCTCCGCACGTAAATATTTTATACAATACCGCCTTTCGCAATGTATGACAAAACGATTGAAGTCTGTCAAAAACGCGGAAAGAGCCCGAAAAGCAACTTTCAAAATTGCTCCCCGAGCGGATTCCGACTATGTTTCATGGGCAGTATTTAACTGATTTGCCTGTCAGAGTGATCGATTGTGGGCTGATCGGTCCGACAATGTGCGGCACAGATTAAAACACTGCCACCTCCATAGAAAATGTCATAATCATCATTGCCTCCTTTTCTGTAAGGATTCGGTTACCGGCTGCCGTGCTTTTATTATATCGCATGATTTTATCCGCGTCAAGGGAAAAAACGGTTATATTCATTCTTTCCGAATCAAAAATTAATCAGACTCAGCAGATTCATCATACTGAGCTGCGCACCGTCTTTTTTGTGTGAAAATTCACTCATGTACGAAAAAATCCTGTCGTTGTCGTGCATTATGCCGGAATATTCGCATTCATCGTGAAAAATTCTCGTCAGGCGGTCGTTGTCATCGCTCAAACACTCGTATGAATCGCCGTATTTTTCGATGTACCTCTGCTTCAGCCCGGGAAAATGTCTGTCCAGCGCGGCGTAAAAATACTCCCTGTCGCCATCACGCAGCGTCACTCCGAACCCGAAATTTATAATTCCCATCACACCCGACTCATAAGCGCAGTCGATTATCCCGCGAAGATTTTCCTCGGTGTCGTTGATGTACGGGAGCAGGGGAGTGAGCCACACCACGGTCGGAATCCCGTTGTCGTGCAGAATTTTCAGAGCCTGCACCCGCTCCCTTGTGGAGGAGACATTCGGCTCGATTATCCTGCACAGCTTTTCGTCGTACGTCGTGAGCGTCATCTGAACCACGCATTTTGCCTTTTCGTTTATCGCGCAAAGCAAATCGAGGTCGCGCAGTATCGAGGCGGATTTTGTCTGAATCGCGAGACCGAAACCGTGTTTTTCAATAACCTCGAGGCATTTCCGCGTCAGCCCGAGCCGGTTTTCACAGTGCATATACGGGTCGCACATCGCGCCGGTGCCGATAACACACTTTTTTCGCTTTTTCGAGAGAGCCTCGTCTAGAAGTATCGGCGCGTTGATTTTGACTTCAATGTCCTCGAAATCGTGCTTCATCTGATAACAGGTCGAGCGGCTGTCGCAGTAAATGCAGCCGTGTGTGCAGCCGCGATAAATATTCATTCCGTTTTTTGGTGATAAAATTCCTTTTGCGCTGACAAAATGCATGGTCTTATCTCCGATTTACAATTATTGCTCTACATAGATGATTTGTTCGCTGTAATATAATAATACCACACGAAAATAAATTCGTCAAGTAAACATTTTGAGAACAAATGATTGCAAATCGTTTTTTTACTTACGCCTTTGCCGCCTTTGCCATCGCGACTACGTTTGCCGCCGGAACATTGGGTAGAATTTCTTCATGACTCGGAGAAATTACTATGCTCGGCCCTAAAATTTCGCGAACACGCATGACATCGTTGTACACATCCTCCGCGGTTCCGTGCGGCATTACGTCCTGAGCATCAATTCCGCCGACAAACGCGAGGTCGTTTTTGTACTGCTTCAGATCGTCCGCACTCATTCCTGTCGCCTTTGCCTGAATCGGATGCAGGATGTCGACGCCGCAGTCGATTAAATCAGGGATGATTCTGTAAATCGAGCCGCAGGAGTGAAGCATTATCAGCTTGTTGTACTTCTTTCCGACCTCGACCAGACGTTTGAATGACGGCAGAACAAATCTTCTGAAATGCTCCGGCGACATAAACAAATCAAGCTGTGTGCCGAAATCGTTTCCGAAGAATATAACATCCGCGCGGTCACCGAGTCCGGCAAAAAATTTATCGTTCGCCTCGACATAGAAGTCGAC
>JBJFHS010000313.1:0-7506 GCA_051893885.1 Eubacteriales bacterium | reverse complement strand
GTCAATAGCGAAAACAAAAAAATCCGACAAAAACCTTGACAATTTTCTGTGATTTATTTATAATGTTTTATGGATTTTTACTCAAATGCCGGGAAAACGATGGGAGAGAGTACAATTCTTCCCCGCATCCCGCATGAGCCGTCAACCTTATTTTTATTGTTCAAGGAGAAATTTTATGAGATATACGTCAGGCGAAGTTTTTGATTTTATTGAGCAGGAGGACGTAAAGTTTATCCGGCTCGCGTTCTGTGACCTTCACGGAAAGCAGAAAAACATATCAATTATGCCGTCAGAGCTACAGCGCGCGTTCGACAGCGGAATTTCGTTTGACGCTTCGGCAATCAGGGGATTCAGCGTGAAGGGCGGCACAAAGTCCGATTTGCTCCTCTTTCCCAACCCATCGACGCTCAATATTCTGCCGTGGAGGCCGTCGCACGGTAAGGTTGTCCGTATGTTCTGCGACATAAGGTACCCCGACGGAACGCCGTTTGAAAAAAACACGCGCGCCATTCTGCAGAAAGCAGTCGACGAAGCCGCCAAAAAGGGCATCACGGTGCAGTTCGGCTCCGAATACGAATTCTATCTTTTCAAGACGGACGAAAACGGACAATCCACAAAAATCCCGTTCGACAACGCGGGTTACATGGACGTCGCTCCCGAGGACAAGGGCGAAAACGTGCGCCGCGAAATCTGCCTGACCCTGCTCGACATGGATATTCCGCCCGAAAGCTCGCACCACGAGGAAGGCCCGGGTCAGAACGAGATCGATTTCAGATACAGCGACGCAATGACCTCCGCCGACAACGCGATGAATTTTATATCTGTAGTAAAAGCGACTGCAACCCACAACGGACTCTACGCCGATTTTTCACCGAAGCCGCTTGAAAACGAGCCCGGCAGCGGTATGCACATCAATATTTCGGTGAAAAGCAGCAGCGGAGTCGACTATACGTCATATTTTATGGCGGGAATCATGGCGCACATCCGTGAGCTCAGCGCATTTCTGAACCCGACCGAGGAATCGTACAAACGTCTCGGCAAGATGAAGGCACCGAAATACATCGCGTGGTCGCACGAAAACCGCTCTCAGCTGATCAGAATTCCGGCGGCAAGCGGCGAATACAGGCGAATCGAGCTGCGTTCTCCCGACCCGATGGCCAACCCGTACCTCACCTACGCGCTGCTGATTTACGCCGGACTTGACGGAATAGAGAAAAAACTGCCTCTGCCCGACGCCGTCGACTGCAATCTGTACACAGCAGACGAAAGCGTGACGGGAAAAATCGAAAAGCTGCCTGATTCACTCGCGGAGGCTGTGGCAATTGCCGCTTCAAGCGAATTTCTGGCATCCGTTCTTCCGTTTGAGATAAGCGACTTTCTTGAGATTTGACCGAGGTAATCCGTTATGTTACAGGAAAAACCACAGCATCGTGTCCTGATTGTGTCCGACACTGACAAAATTTCGGATTACATAACCGAGCTGCTTCCGAAGCGGGAATTTTACCCCATTCACAAAGTCGGCAGTGCGGGTGAGGCAAAGCGTCTGCTGATTTCGGAAACGGTCGACATCATTATCATAAACACCCCGCTCCCGGACGAATTCGGGACAGAGCTCGCGCTTGATTTATCCGAGGGAACGGTGGGAATCATGCTCCTTGTGAAAGCCGACAGCTACGACGAGGTGTGCTACAAGGTCGAAAGCAGCGGCGTCCTGACCCTTGCAAAACCGAATTCGCGTCAGGCGATTTACTCCGCAATCAGGCTTCTCGCCGCGATGAGTGTAAAGCTCGGAAAGCTCGAGAAGAAAAACCGCACCCTTCAGGAAAAAATGGCTGACATCCGCATTGTGAACCGCGCAAAATGGCTCCTAATCGAAAACATGAGCATGACCGAAAAGGACGCGCACTACTACATCGAAAAACAGGCGATGGACACCCGCCTCTCGCGCCGTGAAATCGCAGAAAGCATCGTCCGCACATATGACAAATGAAAATATCGCGATGGGGGAACGGGGAGAACGGGGAGAACGGGACGCTTCTTGAAAGAAGCTTGGCAAGAACTTCAATCGGTTTTTATCATTTATCGTTTTGTGCAAAGGTGGCGGAATCACTTCGGACTGGTCAGCTGGCCTCGCGGGGTGATATAGCGATCCTCGACCTCAGAAAGGGTGGAGTGAGCTCGCAGGGACCGCCGAGACCCTGCTCGAGACAGCCGGATGGAACACCTCGATATAGTAACTTAGATTTATAAAATACTGACTCACGTGCATTTTGAAGAACAACGAAATTGTCAGTTCGCAGCTGACTTAAATTGTTTGTTCGCTTCAAAACGACGTGAGTCAGTATTTCTTTATTGTAAGTTACGAAATCGAGGTATTCAATCCGGCTGTCTCGAGCAGGGTTAGCGGTCCCTGCGAGCTCGCTCCACCCTTTCTGAGGTCGAGGATCGCTATATCACCCCGTGAGGCAGGAGAACCCGTCCGAAGTGATTCCGCTACCCTTGCATTTCACGATAAATGATAACAACCGATTGAAGTTCTTGCCAAGCTTCTTACAAGAAGCGTCCCGTTCCCCCACATAAAACTCAGACTGTCTTCAACTCAATAGTTGTCTGCACTGATTTCAAAATAGCTCTTGGGGTGTGCGCAGGTGGGACATACCTCGGGGGCTTTTGTGCCGACGACGATGTGACCGCAGTTGCGGCATTCCCAGACTTTGATTTCGCCTCTCTCGAATACCTCGTTGTTTTCGATGTTCTTCAGGAGCGCGCGGTATCTCTCCTCGTGATGCTTTTCGATTGCGGCTACAAGGCGGAATTTCTTCGCGAGCTCGGTAAAGCCCTCTTCTTCGGCGGTTTTAGCAAATCCCTCGTACATATCGGTCCATTCGTAGTTTTCGCCGTCAGCCGCTGCCTCAAGGTTTTCGGGAGTATTTCCGATTCCCTCAAGCTCCTTGAACCACATTTTTGCGTGCTCTTTTTCATTTTCGGCTGTCTTTAAAAAGAGTGCGGAAATCTGCTCGTAGCCCTCTTTCTTTGCGACGGATGCGAAATACGTGTATTTGTTTCTCGCCTCAGATTCACCCGAAAACGCAGCCTTCAGATTCTGCTCTGTCTTTGTTCCGTCATACTTTCCCATAAAAATGCCTCCATTAATTTATAAATTTGCGGTTTTGCCCGCTGAAAAATCATTCCTCGTCAAATTTTCTGATTCCCGCAACCTCGGACACCGGAAGCGAGAATGATATAGCCCCTGCTTTTGTCCCGACTCCGGCGGAAGTGTTTATCGCGCGCATTATGTCCGATTTTTTGGCCGCCGCGGAGACGATGTAAATCATGTCCTTTTCCTCTGCGAGCGAGACTCCGAAAAATTTTTCAGTCTTTGCCTTGCCGGTTCCCTTCGCGTGCAGGACAGTTCCACCGGTGGCTCCTGCCGAACGGGCTGCGTCCATCACCATATCGGAGTAACCCTCGTTCAGTATCACGATTATAAGTTCGTTCTCAAATTCCATATCGGGTTTTGTTCCTCTCGGCGACTGTCCCGAAAGCTGTCCGTCGGTCAGATACGCCAGAGTTTTGCCTCCTCCTACGCTTTTTATCGGTATAGAAATCATGATTCCGTTGCCGGGTATGTCTATGAACATTTTCTGTTTCGCGGCGCGCATCAGTTTTTTCAGGGATGAAGCGTCCGCTACAGTGCTTATCAGGGCTTTTTCCGTCTTTTCAAGGCCGTACAGCGCGAGATATTCCGACGTCGCCGTCCCGTTTCCGAGGTTTGTCAGGACAAGGGACAGCTGTAAATCGCGGTGCAGCTCAAGCATCTGGGTCGCCCTCTCGCGGTCGGTTATGCTGATAACATAGTACAGCTCCATGTTTTTTCCCCCTTATACTGATTTACAATTCCCACAGCTCGATAATCTCGTC
Source organism: Eubacteriales bacterium (assembly GCA_051893885.1). GTDB lineage: Bacteria > Bacillota > Clostridia > Oscillospirales > CAG-272 > UMGS1696. The sequence goes on along the minus strand of JBJFHS010000313.1, from coordinate 3,585 downwards.
GTCGGCAAATTCGGGAAGCGGGATTTTTTCTTCGACCCTGCGCGATTTCACAACGTATATCACACCCATAATCTGAACTGTGATAAGCGGCATCATCGCAACCAGCGCCACAAGCCCGAACGCGTCCGTCATGATATTTCCTCCGAGAGCGGAGCACGCGCCCATCGCAAACGGGAGCATGAACGTGGCGGTGAGAGGTCCGGATGCAACTCCGCCCGAGTCGAACGCGATTGCCGTGAACGTCTGCGGAACGAAAAATGTCAGCCCGAGCGCGAGTATGTACCCCGGTACCATGAACCAGAGAATCGAAATTCCGAAAAGGACACGTATCATCGCAAGTCCCATCGCAAGAGAAATCGCCACTGAAAGGCTGAGCCCCATCGCCTTTTCGGATATCGCACCCGCGCTGAGCTCCTCAACCTGCTTGTTCAGCACATGAACCGCCGGCTCAGCGTTGATTATGAACCAGCCCATCAGCATGGCAATCGGTATCAGCAGGTATTTCAGGTGCTTTTCAACCATGACTTCGCCGAGAACATAGCCGAGCGACGAAAAACCAACGTTGACCCCGGTGAGAAACAGCACAAGTCCGATGTATGTATAAACAATGCCGATTATTATTTTGACAAGGGGACGCTTTTTCAGCCTGAGAGAGAAAATCTGAAACAGGATGAAAAACGCGAAAATCGGCAGAAGCGCGACAGCTACCTCCTTCATATATACGGGAAAGCCGCGCAGATATTCATGCCCGAGCTCAACCGTGTCCGCAAAATCGTTCACTAAAATTGAAGCAGAGGCGTCAGAACTGTCCTTGTAGATGAAGCCGAGCAGCAGAACGGCGAGAATCGGCCCGATTGAACACAGCGCGACCAGACCGAAGCTGTCGGATTTGGCTTTTTCGTCACTTCGGATTGACGCGACGCCGACGCCGAGAGCCATAATGAACGGCACTGTGATAGGCCCCGTCGTAACTCCGCCCGAGTCGAACGCAACCGAGAGAAAGTTTGAATCCGAAAACGCCGCGAGGACAAAAATCGCACCGTAGAACACAATCAGCAGCCATTTAAGCGGTATCGAAAACAGAATTCTCAGCATACTGACGAGCAGAAACAGCCCGACTCCGACCGAGACCGTGATTATCAGCACCGTTGTGTCGATTGCGGGAGCGTTTGACGCAAGAACCTGCAAGTCCGGCTCCGCTAAGGTGATGATGAATCCGAGAATGAAGCTGAGCAGCAGAATCAGCCACAGCTTGCGGGATTTTGTCATTTTTGAGCCGATGTGCGTGCCTATCTGCGTCATTGAAATATCGGAGCCGAGGCTGAACAGCCCCATTCCGACGATAATCATTATCGACCCGATGAAAAACGACAGCATAAGTCCGCTGCTTATCGGGATAAACAACAGGCACAGAACCGCGACAATCAGTGTGACCGGCAGAACCGACGCAACCGATTCACGCATTTTTTCCGAGATAACATTCTTCTGAGGCAAAACGCTCCTCCTTTTATCTTAAATCATATTTTTTCAAAGATTCGGAAAGAGTGAGGGGTCAATTAACGCTCTGTCACTTTATAAGCGAAAAGACAAATACCGACGCGCCGAGAATCACCAGAACCACACCTGTAGCTCTGTTTAACACCTTGGGCTCTGCTTTGTTGGCAAACAGCGCAGCAATTCTCGCCCATATCAGAGTAAACACTACCGAAAGGCATAGAGTCAGCAAATCAGGTACTCCGCCCATCATGAAGTGTGAAACCGAGCCGGTGAGAGCGGTAAACGCCATGATAAACACACTCGTTCCGACGGCTGTCTTGAGCTCGTAGCCGAGGACGCTTGTGAGTATGAGCAGCATCATCATTCCGCCGCCCGCGCCGACAAATCCGCAGATGAATCCGATTATTACACCGCAGATTACAGACTGAACGAGACGCTTTTTCGCCGACACCGACTGCATTTTTTCCTTCGTCGTCATAACCGGCTTTACTATGAACTTCACGCCGAGCAAAAACGTCATGACCGTTGAGAAGTTCCCCATCGTAGTCGACGGGACGAGCTTTGAGACGTAGCTTCCGACGACAGTGAACGCGAGCACGGAAATCATCATCACGATGCCGTTTCTGATGTCTAAATTTTTGTTTTTGCCGTATGTATAGGCCGAAACCGCGCTTGCAAGTACGTCCGAGGCGAGAGCTATTCCGACCGCAGTGTACGGCTCAACCCCGAGAAAAGTGACAAGCATGGGCGTTATAACCGCAGCCGCACTCATTCCGGCAAAACCTGTTCCGAGTCCCGCTCCCATTCCGGCAAAAAAAGTGACCGCTATAATTTTAATAAGTTCCAAAATTTCATCCACTATAAATTATTCATTACAGAACAATTATAGCATAATTTCAGAACTTATTAATTACCTCAGTGTAAATTTTTTCCGTAAAAAATCGGCGTCAGGCAATCGTGCCGTCGGTTCCGATCACGACAACGCGCAGGGGTATCACTTTACCGCTGTTTTTTATCGCAGTTCTGACCGCGTTTTCGATTCCTCCGCAGCACGGCACTTCCATTCTTACGACCGTTACGGTTCTGACTTTGTTTTCCGAGAATATCGCCGTGAGCTTTTGTGAATAATCGACTTGGTCGAGCTTGGGACATCCGATCAGTGTAATGCGGTTTTTGATGAATTTTCTGTGGAAATCTCCGTAGGCGTATGCGGTGCAGTCGGCGGCGACTAAAATATCGGCTCCGTCGAAAAATGGCGCGTTCACCGGAATCAGCTTTATCTGCACCGGCCACTGTGAAAGACAGCTCGGCATTTGTACATTATGTCCGTGTGAATCGGAACTTTCGCGGTGCTTTATTTCCTTTACGTGGGTTCCGGCACATCCGCACGGCAGCTTTTTCGGCATTTCGGGCTTCTTTTTTGCGTTTTTTACGGCTTCTTCATTGTACGGCGCAGCTTCGCGTTCGACAAACGAGATAGCGTTCTCCGGGCAGGCGGGCAGGCAGTCTCCAAGTCCGTCGCAGTAGTCGTCCCTGAGCAGCTTCGCCTTGCCGTTCACCATTCCGATAGCTCCCTCGTGGCAGGCATCCGCACAGGCTCCGCATCCGCTGCATTTTTCCTCGTCTATGAATATTATTTTTCTTATCATTTTAATACTCCTGTTCAAAATTTTAATTTATTGCAGATTGCGTAATAATTATAATATATTTTTTAGCTCAATAATGTTGTCATTACAACGCAGTCAGTCATTTTCCGATGAAAAATTCTGTATAAAAATCAAAAATGCTGTAAAATATGCAAAACTATTTATTAGATATCGCGTGATTCCGAACCTTTTCACCCCCGGAGCATAATTCTTAAAACATATTGCAAAATGCAGTTTTTTATTATATAATGTCTGTACCTTAATTTTGGATATCTGATATCGGAGGCAAAACAATGAAAGAATACGACAGACACGAGGAGCGCACGGGCGTACAGGAGGCTTCCCCCTACGAGCCCACTTTCGACGTGCAGAGCGACTTTGTCATGGGTTACGGTTTCCACAATCTCAAGGAGAGAATCGCACAGTGGAAAAAAAGAGGATA
>JBJFHS010000312.1:0-1925 GCA_051893885.1 Eubacteriales bacterium | reverse complement strand
GAATTTGTGCGGCGTATTCACGTCAAAGATGAAAAGCCCGCCGTCCTCAAGGTAGTTGTTCACAAGCGCAAAGCACTCGAGAAGCTCCTCCCGCGACGTCAGGTGATTTATTCCGTCAAGGCAGCAGACGAATGCGTCAACCGTTCCGTAGAGCTCAAACGAGCACATATCGCTCTCGATAAATAGTATGCCGTCAAGCCCCATCTCTCTTGCGCGGTTTTCCGCCACGGCGAGCATTTCTTCGGAAATATCGAGTGCGGTCATGTCGTATCCGCGTCCGGCGAGCTCCAGCGTCATGCTTCCCGTACCGCACCCCATGTCGAGCACGGATTTTATCTCTCTGTCGGGAGAAAAACGCCTGAAGCACTCCGCGATGAAGTCCGCCCATTTTTTGTAGTCAACTGTGTCGTTGAGTTTATCGTAAACCGGTGCGAGAATCGAATACCCGCCGGATAAAATATTTTCAGCCATTATTTTTTCGCCTTCTTTTCCCCTGCGGTTTCACCGGCATCGGCATCACTGACTTCCCCGTTATACGAGTCCGGCAGTCTTACGCCCTTTTCGTTCAGCCGTTTTATCGCGGTGCTGTAGCCGTCGCTTCCGTATTTCAGACAGCGGTTGATGCGGCTTATTGTAGCGGTGCTGAGTCCGGTTTTTTCCGTAATCTCGGTATAAACCTTGTCGTCGTCGAGCATCTTCGCGCCGCACATCCGCTTTGCCATTTCCTCAATTTCCTTTATTGTGCACAGATCGTCGAAAAAATTATAGCAGTCCTCTATCGTTTCAAGGGTGAGGACAGCTTCAAAAAGGTAATCCTTTATCCCGTCGCGTCTTTCCTTTGACATGGCTCCTCCGATAAAATGAATTCGGTAATTTTTCTTTAACGCCTATATTATACCTCAGCGATTTCATAAAGTAAAGTGTGAAAGTCAAATTTTGCATAAAATATATTTGCTTTTATGTTTATTTTGTGCTATTATTAGTAGGTATAAAAAATTATAATTCCGGAAATTTATATGGACTGTGTCACGATATTTTATTCATCCGACTTTGACGGGAAGACTTCGCGCCAGCTTCTTCTGAAAACCGCATCGATATATTCCGGCGTGGATGAGCGCGAATTCACTCTGGTGCACGAGCACGGGATGAAGCCGTATTTTTCCTCGCACCCGGACGTGCATTTTTCGCTGAGCCACTCCGAAAACGTCTGGATGGCTGCGTTTGCCGAAGCTGAGGTGGGGCTTGACGTTCAGTTTTACTCGGGCCGGGTGAACACGGAGAGGATTGCGCGGCGTTTTTTCCACCCTGCGGAGTACGGGAGATACATTGAACTCGGCGATTTTTATGAAACATGGTCGCGCAAGGAGGCTGTATGCAAGCTGCTCGGCTGGGGAATTGATTCGCGCTTTGCCGCTGTGAATACCTGCCCCAGTTTCGGTGAAAATAATGCACTTGTCAGCCAGATGGGGATTTTTATAAAGGAAATTCCGCTCGATTTCGGCAGAAAATGCGCCTGCTGTATTGCATATCGCGGAGACTTTATGTATAATATACACAAATTGTAAGTCAAATTAAATTTTACAGAGGTGGAATATGATTAACGTACCACATTTTTTCAGTGACGGCGCGATGTTTCAGGCGGACTCACAATTTACACTGAGCGGCGTCTGCAATCCCGGCACAGGCGTCATATGCACGGTTCTCGACAAATCGGACAAAGCTGTCTTTTCGGCGGAAGCAGTGTCTGACTCGGAGGGAAAGTTCAGCTTATGCGTGAAAACCGAACCCGCGTCGTTTGACGAATACAGAATCTCGCTTGTGTGCGGAAGTGAAGAAAAAACAATAGCAGGTGTGCTGTTCGGTGAAGTCTGGCTGGCATCGGGTCAGTCGAACATGGAGCTGCAGAACGCTTTCATCGTAGGCCA
>JBJFHS010000311.1:0-7624 GCA_051893885.1 Eubacteriales bacterium | reverse complement strand
TATGGCAACTAAAATTTACATTGACCAAGGGCACAACCCGCAGAATCCCAACGCAGGAAGCGAAGGAAACGGATTCCGCGAGCAGGATTTAGTCTACACCATAGGTCAGATGACCGCCGCCGCGCTTGAAAGCTACGGATTTGACGTAAGGCTGTCGCGACCAACACCGGAAACTCAGCTCGGCACGTCGAACACAACCTCACTTGAGGCGAGAGTGAACGATGCAAATTCATGGGGAGCGGACTACTTCATAAGTCTGCACACAAACGCATCAGACATCACCTCCGCGTCGGGCAGTGAAGCTTTTGTCTACCGCAGGGACAGCACGGCTGAAGCTTTGGCGGAGAACATTCTGACTCAGCTCAATTACGCGACAGGACTGCAGAACCGCGGAGTTATGGCTCGTCCGGGGCTGTATGTACTGCGCAAGACGAAGATGCCCGCCACACTCGTAGAGCTCGGATTCATCACCAATCCCATCGACGCGGAGCTTATGGCGTACTCGCCGCAGCTTTTTGCCGCCGGAATCACAAACGGAGTCCTCGCTTTTATGGGTATGCTCTGAGGTGTGCGGCAAGCGTTTTGAGCGTTTTTTCCTGTCTCGCCGGTTTATTTAAGCTTATCCTTTGTAAGCAAATCCGGACGGCGTTTTTCGGTCAGCTCGCGCGATTTTTCCAGTCTCCACTTTTCGATATTCGCGTGGTGACCTGAGAGAAGCACTTCCGGCACTTCCCTGTCCATCCACACCGGCGGTCTGGTGTACTGCGGATATTCGAGAAGACCGCCCTCGAAGCTCTCCTTTTCGTGGCATTCCGGCAGGGCAAGCACTCCGTCGCACAGTCTTCCCACAGCGTCAGCGATTATGCAGGCGGGAAGCTCTCCCCCTGTCAGAACGTAATCTCCGACGGACATCTCCTCGTCAACAATTTCCTCTATCACGCGCTCGTCGATGCCCTCGTAGTGACCGCAGAGCAGGATGAGATTTTCACGTCCGGCGAGCTCCTTTGCAACGGACTGATTAAAAATTCTGCCGCGAGGTGAGAGGTAGATAACATACGTTTTTTCGCACTCTCCGTCTTTTTCGGCTTTGATTGACTCGGTCACCGCCTGATAGCATCTGTAGATCGGAGGTGCAGCCATAAGCATACCGCGTCCGCCTCCGTAGGGTGTATCGTCTACCCTTCTGTGCTTGTCCTCGGAGTAGTCGCGTATATTGTGCGTTCTTATATCAATCTTGCCCGCGCGTCTTGCCCGACCGATAATACTTTCGGAGAGGATAAAGTCGACGTATTCGGGAAACAGGGTCATTATATCAATCCGCATCATTCGCGCATACCCTCAATCAGGTTAACAAGGATTTTTTCACCGTCGACGTCGACATCCTTGATGAATTCGCTGACCGCAGGAATCATGAACTCGCCACCGCGCACATCGGAAACCACATAAACGTCGCGACCGCCCGGGGAAATCACGTCCTTGAGAGTGCCGTACTTTTCGCCGGAATATACGTCTATCACGTCGAGGCCGAGCATATCCGCGATGAAAACATCGCCTTCTTCGTTTTTGAAGTCATTGCGGTCGGCATAAAACAGCGTTCCCTTGTATAAAATAGCTTCCTCGAGAGTTTTTATATCCTCAAAGGTCACGAGAACCATGTTTTTCTGCACGCTCGCGGCTCTCACCTTCATCTGGACAAATTCTCCCGATGGGGCTTTTTTATACATCCTTCTGAGCTTTGCAAGGGTCTCAGGTGTGTTGCAGTATGACTCAAGTCTCAATGTTCCGCGCACGCCGTGAGTTGATACAGCACGACCGCATTCAAGATATTTCTGTTTAGGCATAGTTTCTCCTGTTTTTATATTACATTTGTTAATTACATATTTTTCGGTGATTTGGCAGGTGCAGCGTGATGTTCTTCCGCATCCCCATATTTCACCATTGTACATTAATTATATCACAGCGCCGCCCTCTTGGCAATAGTAAAGTCGGAGGGAACTTTTTTGCTTTTGTCATCGTCTAATGATTCAGTAAAGTGAAAAATGGAGGCGGAGGAAAATTATGAAAAAACGGCTGCTCACCGGACTGCTTGCATCGCTGATGATGGTTTCGTGCTCGCAGGCGGCTGACAGAGATATATCGGACAATAATTCGGAGGTGAAAAGCGTGGGATTTGAAAATGTTCTTAAGGTTTCGGCAGGAGAGCCGGAAAAAGTTGAGCTCGGAGATGAATTTATAACTGCACTGTCCGATTTTTCGGAAAAAATTTACGTGGCTGCATCGGAAAAGAACGAGGGCAATCTTATACTCTCGCCGCTTTCGGTCATGTATGCGCTCTCACTCTGCTCAAACGGTGCGTCGGGCGAAACTCTCGGCGAATTTGAAACGCTGCTCGGTAGAATTGAGCGGGAAAAGATGAACAACTATCTCTACACGCTGACAAATGTCCTCGCCGAGACTGAGGATTCAACCGTAAAGAGCGCGAACTCGGTCTGGGGCAACGCTGACAGTTTTGAGATCAACGAAGCCTTTTGCGATATTGCGCACAGGTATTATTTTGCAGAGGCGAAATCGCTTCCATTCTCCGAGCCGTCGACAGTCGAAAAAATCAACGGCTGGGTCAGCGGCAAGACCGACGGAATGATAAAAAATGCACTCGATTCACTCGACGACAGCGCGGCTATGGTGATACTGAACACTGTTCTCTTTGACGGCGTCTGGGAGCAGGAATACGAAGAGAATGACATCTCCGACGGATATTTCACGAACTACGACGGAATCCGTAACAGCGCGGAATTCATGTATTCGACTGAGCGCAGCTATTTTACTGTTGACGGCGGCGAGGGCTTCTCCAAGGCTTACAAGGACGGATACATCTTCACGGCAGTTCTTCCCTACGGAGACATACGCGAGTTTGTGGCGTCCCTCGATGTTTCGGACATACTTGACGCCTCGGGCTCGGCTTCCGGAAAGGTGAGGGTCGGGATTCCGAAATTTGAGTACGAGAGCAAAACCGGTCTTAACGAGGTGCTGCAGAGCCTTGGATTCGAGCGTGCGTTCACTGCATCTGCGGAGCTTGGCGGACTTCAGTCAAACGGAGATGACAATCTGATGATAAGTGAAGTTTTACAAAAGGCGAAGATTATCACAAACGAACACGGTACAAAGGCTGCCGCCGTCACCGAAATTATGGTCAACTTCACTGCTTTTATGCCGGAAAATAAAGAAATCTATCTCGACAGGCCGTTTTTCTACATGATAACCAGCTCCGACGGCGCGGTTTTGTTCATGGGAACACTTGAAAGCATGGAATGACAACCTCATAAAAAATAAAGAAAACAGCATTTGCGTCAATTCAATTTCGCATTTGCTGTTTTCGTTTTTTATTTCATTCTGAGCTTGTCGGTTATGCGGCAGAAATCCTCGGCTGAAAGAACTTCTCCGCGGACGTCGGCTCTTATACCGAGCTCATCCAGAACTGCGGCGGTCCGTTCTTTCGGGTATTTGCCGGAGACGGCGTTTACAAGCGTTTTTCGCCGCTGACCGAACGCGAGGGAAATCAGCTCTGACACATCCGTTATAAAGGATGCCGTGTCGTCGGGGGATTCGGGGTAAACTTCCCTGATTCCGCCGTGTGGGATGATTCCTACCACAGCCGACGCAACCTTTGGCACGGGGTGAAAGTTTCCGGCGGAGACGTCGAGCAGCTTTTCTGCATTGGCTCTGAGCGCAATCGAGGCTGAAATCGAGCCGTAATCCGCGCTTCCCGCCTTTGCCGCGAGACGCCTTGCCACCTCAAGCTGAACCATCACAACAATTGAAGTAAAAGGCAGCTTTTCCTCATCGGGAAACGATTCAAGCAGCTTCATGATGACGGGTGTAGTTATATAATACGGCAGATTCGCGCACACACCGATGCTTCCGCCCGATTTCAGTATGTCCGCAAACTGCTCATTGAGGAACGCGGGCAGATCGAGCTTCATGAAATCCGCTTCGACCACCGTCACGTTGTCGTATTCCGCGAGTGCTTCGCCGAGAAGCGGGATAAGCCCGTGGTCTATCTCAACTGCGACGACTTTATCGTACTCCTTACAGAGGTACTGCGTCAGCGCGCCGACACCCGGACCTATCTCAAGCACCGCGGAGGGCTTATCAGTTGACGCATATCCGGCGGAGAGGCTGGCTATCTCCATCGGAATCATCGGATTTATCAGAAAATTCTGACCGAATCCCTTTTTGGGCGCAAGTGAGTATTTATTAAGCAGCTCTTTTACGCAGGACTGACTGCACAGATTCATGGCTTAACGGATGATTTCCATCGAATATCCGACCGAATATTCCGCGTCGGGAGCGATGGTTTTTGCGTATTTTTTGCTCTTTGCGTCAGTTGTTTCGTCCACATCGGCGGGGAGACCGTTCCAAGGCTCAAGGCAGATGAAGGGCGAATTTTTCTTTATCGGAGTCCAGAGTCCGAGCGCGTCAAAGCCGTCGAAGGTGAATTTAAAGCCCTTGCCGGTGACTCTTGAGATGAGCTTGACCGACTTTTTCGGGAGATATTCCACTATCATCGCGTCGTTGTCGTAGTCGGAGTATTTCAGAGGAAGCTCGTTTGTGCCCTTCAGCTTATTCAGCTTGGGCAGCTCCTTGTTCATGTATCCGTCCTTTGTGAGCGAAACGGTGCAGCCGGATGCGTCGTCGAAATAGAGGCTGTAATCCTCAAATCCGCCGTCGTCCTCGGTGAGGGGGCAGTTGAAGCCCGGGTGTCCGCCGATGCAGAAGGTCATCTCGTTTTTGTCGAGGTTCTTTACGGTGAAGGTTGTCTTAAAGCCCGAGTCGCTGATGTCGTGCTCGACCTTGAGTGAGTAGCAGAACGGGAACATTTTGAGGGTTTCCTCTGTTTCGCGCTGCTCTAAAATCACCTTATTTCTTGAGATATAGATGGGTTCAAATTCGCGCTTTCTTGCGATTCCGTGCTTGGGCATGGGGTATTCTACACCGAAATGCGCCATCTTGCCGTCCTTGGGTGAGCAGCAGACCGGGAAAAGGATGGGTGCCTGACCGCTCCAGTGTTCCTCTATTCCCTGCCAGACGTACTCGATGCCGTCTTTTTTATATGAGGTCAGCTCGCCGCCGAAGGTTCTTACAACGCCTTCAGCCTCGCCTGAATTGAGATTAAGCGTCATGATACAGTCCCCTTTTATTTAATAAAATTTATCAGAATTCGAGTTTTGATTCGATATAGCTTTCAACTTCGGAGATGGGCATTCTCACCTGTTCCATTGTATCGCGGTCGCGGACAGTTACGCAGCCGTCGTTTTCGGATTCAAAGTCGTAGGTGATGCAGAACGGTGTGCCGATTTCGTCCTCTCTGCGGTATCTCTTGCCGATCGAGCCGGTTTCATCGAAATCAACCATGAACTTCTTAGAGAGATTGACGTAAATCTCGGCGGCGGATTCGGACAGCTTCTTTGAGAGCGGAAGTACGGCAGCTTTGAAGGGTGCGAGTGCGGGATGGAGGCGGAGGACAACTCTTGTGTCATTCTTTTCGGCATCGACAACCTCCTCGTCATATGCGTCGCAGAGGAAAGCGAGGAAGGAACGCTCCACGCCGAGAGACGGCTCGATGACGTAGGGGATATATCTCTCGTTCTTTTCGGCGTCGAAGTAGGTGAGGTCCTTGCCGGAGGTGTTCTGGTGCTGTGTGAGGTCGTAGTCGGTTCTGTCGGCTACACCCCAGAGCTCGCCCCAGCCGAACGGGAACAGGAACTCGAAGTCGGTGGTAGCTTTTGAGTAGAAGCAGAGCTCCTCGGGGTCGTGGTCGCGCAGTCTGAGGTTGTTTTCCGTCATTCCGAGTGAGAGGAGCCAATCGCGGCAGAAGCTTCTCCAATACTGGAACCACTCGAGGTCGGTGCCGGGCTGGCAGAAGAACTCAAGCTCCATCTGCTCAAACTCGCGGACACGGAAGATGAAGTTACCGGGGGTTATTTCGTTGCGGAATGATTTGCCTATCTGTCCGATACCGAAGGGGAGCTTCTTTCTTGTGGTTCTCTGTACGTTTGCGAAGTTTACGAAGATACCCTGAGCGGTCTCGGGGCGGAGGTAAACGGTGTTTTTAGCGTCCTCGGTAACGCCCTGGAACGTTTTGAACATCAGGTTGAACTGGCGGATATCGGTGAAGTTGTGCTTGCCGCAGGAGGGACAGGGGATATTGTGTTCGTCGATGAACTCCTTCATTTCAGCCTGAGAGAAAGTATCGATGGGCTTGGGAAGCTCGAATTTGTTCTCCTGAGTCCAGTCCTCAATGAGCTTGTCCGCGCGGAATCTCTCTTTGCACTCCTTGCAGTCCATAAGAGGGTCTGAGAAGCCGCCGAGGTGTCCCGACGCCACCCATGTCTGAGGGTTCATGAGGATAGCCGCGTCAAGTCCGACGTTATAGGTGTTCTGCTGGACGAATTTTTTCCACCACGCCTTTTTGATGTTGTTTTTCAGCTCCGCACCGAGAGGACCGTAGTCCCATGTGTTGGCGAGTCCTCCGTAGATTTCACTGCCCGCGTATACAAAGCCCCTGTTTTTGCAGAGAGCTACAATTTTATCCATAGTTTTTGCTTCATTGGGCATACGTTCCATATTTTTGTACCTTCCTTTTATGTTGCTTTTTTATTATTTTTATTGTTTATTTGATTTATTTTCTGTAATCCATGAACAGCTCGATTCCGGAGTTTACGTCAGCGTCAAAGTAGTCTCCACTGTCCTCGGCTGCGGGATAATATTCGCAGGGGTAAGTTATCGTTTTGTTGTCAAAATACTCGACGGCGCACAACAGCTCGTAAATTCCGTCAAAGTCGTTCATTGTGTAATTAGTCCTGAGAATAGGCCCGTTCGGCTCATAGGTTTCGCGGGTCCATCTGCTCGAGGGGTCAAACTCCTCAACTTCCTCTTCCTGCGTTTCAGCTTCGGTCTCTGGAGCTTCGGTTTCTTCCGGCTCAGTCTCCTCAGGCAGTACAAGTCCGTCTATGTTTTTCCACTCAGATTCGTCCGTAATAAGCTGTGCGATGGCTATTTTCAGCTGCTTTTCTTCAAGTCCCGCGAGGTATGTCAGGTACTTGTGGAGAATTTCAATTATGTACGACTCTTTTACGGTATAATCCGCGGCGCTGTTCTCCTGTGCGCTGATTATCGTATAAATATTGTCGGCGGTAAGCGCGGTCTCCCCTTTTCCGACGAGGAATGTGTTGGGCTTGTGCTCCGTCCACTCGCTTCCGTCAGCCTCTATATGATTTATGCTTGTCTCATACTGCATTGTGTTGTAGGTTCCGTCGAAATAGATATCCTTTCCGAGGTTCACCGTCACGCCGCCGAGAAGTTCATACAGTTCGTCAAGGTCGTAGCCGTTTATGACAAAGTTATATTTTATATCAAGTCCGGTCATTGAGTAGACGTACTCCTCAATCCGGTCGATTCCGTAAAGGTTATAGACCTCGGAGAATGTGCGGTAGCCGGTTGAGGTATAGACCCTCGTTTTCGGCGAAAAATAGGTGTAATTGAACTCTCTTTTCTCCTTATCTATTCTGACAAGCACGATTAAGGCGAGGTTCACCTTTCTGTAATCCGAAGACAGGCAGCCTAT